>NZ_PSUU01000039.1:0-37212 GCF_002932015.1 Rathayibacter sp. AY1H3 | reverse complement strand
GCCCAACCCATCCCGTATCGATGTGGTGCGTTGCCCCTGCCCCGACATCTTCGGTCAAGTCGGGAATCTTCCGCCCGATCACCCCGTTGTCTGATACCCCCGGGGGGTATACCGTCGGATCAGGCCGGAAGCGGCCGGAAGGAGTCATGATGGCGCAGCACCACCTGCACGATGACGAGCACGAGAGTGCTCACCGCACCGTCGAAGCACGCGACGTCGACGCGGGAAGGACAGGTCATCACGTGAGTACGGCCCCTGACGGGCACGCCGGGCACCAGATGCGCGGAGCGCCTGATCCTCACGCAGGCCACAACATGACGGCGGGCGCTGCCGGCCACGGCGGCCACGGCGGCCACGGCGGCCACGGCGATCATGTCGGCCAGTTCCGGCGGTTGTTCTGGATCATGCTGGTGTTCGCGGTGCCGGTGGTCGTGTTCAGCGGCATGTTCTCGATGATCCTGGGCTACTCCCTCCCCGACGTTGCGGGGGTCGGCTGGATCTCGCCGGTGCTCGGGACGGTGATGTACGTCTGGGGCGGCCGGCCCTTCCTGCAGGGGGCGGTGTCGGAGCTGCGCTCGAGGACGCCGGGGATGATGCTGCTGATCGCTCTGGCGATCACGGTCGCGTTCCTCGCGTCGTGGGGTGCGAGCGCGGGGCTGCTGGATCACGAGCTGGACTTCTGGTGGGAGCTGGCGCTGCTGATCGTGATCATGCTGCTCGGGCACTGGATCGAGATGCGCTCTCTCGCGCAGACGTCCTCGGCGCTGGACTCTCTCGCGGCGCTGCTGCCGGATGAGGCGGAGCGGGTGCGCGAGGGTGAGGTGGAGAAGGTGTCTCCCGCGGACCTGGTGCAGGGGGATGTCGTGGTCGTGCGTCCCGGCGGCCGGGTGCCGGCGGACGGCCGGGTGCTGGAGGGCGCCGCGGACGTGGATGAGTCGATGATCACCGGGGAGTCCCGCCCGGTCAGTCGCGGCCCGGGATCGATGGTCGTGGCCGGCACGGTCGCCACGGACACGGCGTTGCGGGTGGAGGTGACGGCCGTCGGAGACGACACCGCTCTCGCCGGCATCCAGCGCCTGGTCACGGAGGCGCAGAACTCGTCCTCCCGGGCGCAGCGCATCGCTGATGTTGCCGCCGGGTGGTTGTTCTGGTTCGCGTTGGGCGCGGGAGTGATCACCGCGATCGTGTGGTCGCTGCTGGGCAGTCCCGACGAGGCGGTGATCCGCACCATCACGGTTCTGGTCATCGCGTGCCCGCACGCGCTGGGACTCGCGATCCCGCTGGTGGTGTCCATCGCGACCGAGCGGGCCGCGAAGGGCGGCGTCCTCGTCAAGGACCGTCTCGCGTTGGAGAGCATGCGCACGGTGACCACGGTCCTGTTCGACAAGACGGGCACCCTGACCAAGGGCGAGCCGACGCTCGCCGCCGTGCACACTGTCGACGGGGTGAACGAGGAGCAGCTGCTCGCGGTCGCTGCGGCGGTCGAGGCGGACAGTGAGCACCCTCTCGCTCGGGCGATCGTGGCAGCCGCGAACAGCTGCGGCGTGCGGGTGCCGGCAGCGACCGGTTTCCAGGCGTCGACCGCTGTCGGCGTCACGGCGCAGGTCGAGGGGTGTGCGGTGAGCGTGGGCGGTCCGTCGATGCTGCGCGCGCACGACGCTGCCGCGCTCGAGCAGACGCGCGCGTGGGAGGCGGAGGGGATGATCATCCTCCACGTCCTCGCCGGCGGTCGGGTCATCGGGGCTCTCGGGCTCGCGGATGAGGTGCGGGAGGAGTCCCGGCAGGCTGTCGACGCGCTGCACGCGATCGGCGTGCAGGTGGTCATGATCACCGGCGACGCGGAAGCGGTCGCCCGCACCGTGGGCGAGGAGCTCGGCATCGACCGGGTGTTCGCCGGCGTGAAGCCGGAGGACAAGGCCGCGAAGGTCATCGAGTTGCAGCGCGAGGGCCGACGGGTCGCGATGGTCGGTGACGGCGTCAACGACGCTCCCGCTCTCGCGCAGGCCGACGTGGGAATCGCGATCGGCGCAGGCACCGATGTCGCGATCGCATCCGCCGGGGTGATCCTGGCCTCCGATGACCCCCGGTCGGTGCTGTCCGTGATCGAGCTGTCCCGGGCCAGCTACCGGAAGATGAAGCAGAACCTGTGGTGGGCGGCCGGCTACAACCTCCTCTCCGTCCCCCTGGCCGCGGGAGTGCTCGCGCCGATCGGGTTCGTGCTGCCGATGTCGGTCGGGGCTCTGCTGATGTCCGCGTCCACGGTCGTCGTCGCCGTGAACGCGCAGCTGCTGCGCCGCCTGGACCTGTCCCCGCAGGCCAGCACCCGCGCCGCGCGCGAACGCGACACCAGCCCAGTCCGTCACGAGGAGGGCCGCAGTACCGTCCAGGTGCGCCCGTAGTCGCCGGAGGCGACCACTCCGCGCTCGTCGGCGGCAAGGACCCACTGTTCTTCGCCGTCGACGAGCGCGAACGCCTCCGGCTGCCCCTCGAGGGTTCCGTGGCTCTGCCAGGAGCCCTCGAGAGTTCCCGTCCACAACGTCCCGTCGACGTCGACACCGACCAGCTGCCCGCCGGCACTGCCGTCCACGAGGAACAGGGCGGGCGCGCCGGAGACGGGCCGGAACGTGACCGCGGCGTCCTCGCTGACCTGTAAGCCCGTCTCGGTCGTCGCGAACACCCGGTCGGGACGCTCGGGGTCCACGGTCAGATCGCGCAGAGGCAGTTGCGCAGACGGGGTCCATGCGGCGCCGGAGTCGTCGCTGCGGAGGATGACGCCGCGGCTCGCGTCGTACCCGTACACGCGGGTCGCCGCATCGGTGAGAGCGACGGTCGCGAGGTCGTGGAAATCCGTCTCCCCACTCAGGGACACCGGCTCCCAGGTCGCGGCCGCATCGATGCTGCGGATCAGACCCAGGTTGGGTCCTGGCGCGGACCTGTCGGCGGGGTCGGGATGCCCGGAGGCGTAGAACACTCCCTCCGGGGTGATCGTGAACCCCATCGTGTCCTGCGCCCGGCCGGCGACCGGCCCTCCGCCCGCTTCGTCGTCGGTCGGGGTGGGGCTGGCCGGGTAGGTGTCCGGGAGGGTGTCGGTGGGGATCACCCACACTCCCGAGTGCGCAGCCGCGTAGGTGAGCCCGGTCACCGGATCCCAGCCCAGCCCGTGCACGTGCTCCAACCCTGCCGGCGCGGCCACGAGCGCGCCCGTCTCCACGCGGCCTGACGAAACGCAGCCGGTGAGCAGCGCCACCGTCACGGCGGCGCCGACGATGACGGCAAGACGGCGCGGGCGGTGTCCGGGATGCTCAGCCAAGGCCGACACCCAGATCGCTCATGAAGCCTTCCGGGTCCACCGGGCTGCCGTCCACGCGCGTTTCAAAGTGCAGGTGACAGCCGGAGGACGCGCCGGTCGAGCCCACGAGCGCGATCGGATCCCCGGCGGCGACCGTGTCGCCCACGTCCACGAGCAGGTCGCTGTTGTGCGCGTAGCCGGTCTGGATTCCGTCGCTGCTCGCCAGCAGGATCCAGTTGCCGTAGCTGCCGGCGTAGCCGGCTTCCTCGACCGTGCCGCCAGTCGCTGCGACCACCGGGGTTCCGCAGGGGGCGGCGAGGTCGGTGCCCTTGTGGAACGCGCTCACACCCGAGACCGGAGCATCCGGGCGAGGACCGAACGTGCTCGAGATGCGCCCCGCGACCGGCACCCGCCAGGTAGCGGACGCGACCTCGCTGTCCTCAGTGGATGCGGCGGACTCTTCTGATGCGTCGTCCACGAGTTCCGTGGCGACGGCGGCGGTCACCAGCACCTCGGGTTTGGCTTCCGCGCCGAACGTGTCCCGGGTGACGGTGAGCTGCACCGCGCCGGCCGCGACGAACGTCTGCGGCTGCGCCTCGCTGACGGCCAGGGTCGTGGTCGTGGTCGGGGTGCCGTCGACGGCGAACGCGGGCATGGAGGAGGTCACCGCGATCATCGTGACGAGAGTCATCGCGGACATCCCAGCCAGGCGCGGCCGCATCGTGGCCGTGCCCGGCGGGGCCGGGCGCGGGCGGGCCGCGACGCGGGCGGCGTGCTGCAACGCCTGCGCGTCGGCTCGCGAGGGCGCCGTGTACGTCACCCGGCGTCCGAGCGTGAGCGCAGCCTGCCGCGGGGAGGCATCGCGGGTGCGGGTTCGGGTGCGGTGCACGTCGCGGCGGCGCGGGTCGCTCGTCGGCGTCGACGCGGCGCTCACCGGGCGACTCCCGAGCGAAGCGGACGGGGGTGAAGAGGAAGGCGGTGCATAGGGGGACGTTTCTGGTTCGAGCGCCCTCAGAGGGCGCGAAGAAGTAGAGGGTGGGGATCGCCAGGTACGGCGACCCCCACCGGGGCGCGGCGGTAGCGCGCACGGGCGCGACGCAGCAGCGCTCCGCCTGCCCAGGAGGGGGAAGGGGCGTCAGAAAGACGGGTCAGCGGGACGCGAGGAGATCCTGCATGGTTGCGATCTCCTCGGTCTGGGTCTGCACGATCGTGTTCGCCATGTCGATGGCGTCCGCGTTCTGGCCCTCGTCGACCTCGGTCTGCGCCATCTCCACGGCGCCCTCGTGGTGCATCATCATCTGCTCGAGGAACAGCGTCTCCGCCTCGGCGCCGGTCGCGCTCTCCAGCGAGGACATGTCCTCGTCGGACATCATCCCGTCCATGCTGTGATCCATGCCCGACATCGAGTCCTCAGCGCCCCACGCGCTGATCCACTCCTCGAGCTGCGCGATCTCCGGACCCTGCGCTTCCTTGATCTGGGTCGCGAGGTCGGTGACGTCGGTGCTGATGCCGTCCTTCGCGAGGATCATGTCGGCCATCTCCACCGCCTGCTCGTGGTGGGGCTTCATCATCTGCGCGAACATCACGTCCTGATCGTTGAAGTCCGCCTCCGCCGCAGCAGTCGAAGACGGCGACGCGGACGCGGACGAGGAGGAGCTGCTGTGGTCCATCCCCTCCATGCCGCCCGTGCCGGAGCTGTCCGAGCAGGCGGCCAGAGTAATTGCGGTCGCCAGAGCGAGAGTCGAGGCGAGAAGAGTGCGCTTGGTGTTCATGAGTGTCGTATCCGTTCAGTCGGTAGCAGGAATCGCCGGAACCGCGCCCTGCGGGCGCGGTGATGAGGTCGCAGCGGACGCTGCGACGACAGGCGAATCAGGTGCGACTGATCGACAACACCGTCAACGACGGCAGATACACATGGAACTTCGCGCGCGGAACGAGCAGCAGAAGACGCGGACCCGCGTCGAGCACGCGCGCGAACAGCGCCGGCACCCGGGCCAGGAGGATCAGGGACGCGAGGAAGAAGACGATGACGCACGTCGCCGCCATCAGAGCGCACCCCATCGCGCAACTGTCATCACACGGCACCATCGGCACGACCGCGCCCTGATCGGCGCCAGCCACGAGAGCCATCCCGCCTGTCGACGCAGCTACCGGGTCGGCGTGAGCATCGGTCTGCGCATGCGTGTGTCCTGCGGACACAGACGCGTCGGAATGGCTGCCCATCATCGAGTGCATCGCGAACACGCCCAGCAGCAGAGCCGCCAACGTCAGCACCACGACCACCGCGCGCATCAGCGGCGCGGACAGCTTAGAAACGACGCTGTCGCTCATGATCCACACCTCCGACACTGCTCGTCACTCGTCCGAGGGCATCAGAAGGGACGCCCATGCATACCCCCCTAGAGTATGCAGAAAGCAGCCGGAGCGGCTGAAAACCCCCTCCGTACCCGTCCGCCCCGCGCAGCAGCGGACGAGCTGCACCAGCACCCGGGGGATGAGGACACCGTGACCGAGCAGACGAGCGAGCAGACCGACATCACCGGCGCCCACGGCTACATCTCCGACAAGGACCAGTACCTCCGCCGCCTTCGCCGCATCGAGGGGCAGGCTCGCGGCCTGCAGAACATGGTTGAAGACGAGCAGTACTGCATCAAGATCCTCACCCAGATCTCCGCGATGACCAGCGCCCTCGAGTCCGTCGCGCTCGGTCTCCTGAACGACCACCTGAACCACTGCGTCCTCGAGGCCGCCGCCGCCGGCGGCGACGAAGCGAAGATCAAGCTGCAAGAAGCCTCCGACGCCATCGCGCGGCTCGTCCGCTCCTGACGTTCAAGTGCGCAACCCGCCCTGAATGACGCCGGCGGTCCTCGACGCAGCGGGATACCGGCGCCCTGGCTAAGCGTTCCCGCTTGTCCTTCGACGGCTTCACGGCAGTTCGATCCGCTGCGATCCGTGGGATGAGGCGAACGAACACGACCGCAGTAGCGCCGCAGCCTGGCGCAGGCGTGCCGAGGTGAGCGATGACATCGGCTATCGGGGCAGCAGTTCGGTTCGTAGGGTCGGACTTATGGAACCGTCTCGACAGCTACCCGCCATCGGCGCCCCGGCCTCCCGCGCGCTCGAGGAAGCGGGCGTGCACGATGCGGACGACCTGCGGCGGGTGGGCCTGGACCACCTCGCGACCCTCCATGGGGTAGGACCTAAGGCTCTCCGACTTCTCCAGCAGACCCTCGACGCCGACGCGCGCAAGCGGTGACAGCCGATCGATCGGGTGCTCTCCATGCACCCCGAGCATGTAGCCCACCGTCCTCTTCCTCTGCCAGCACAACGTCGGCCGCTCCCAACTCGGCGCAGGCCTGCTCGAGGTCCTCGCCGGGGACCGCTACACCGCCACCTCCGCCGGGCTCTCGCCCGCCGAGACGGTGAACCCCGCGATCGCGGCGACCGTCGCGGAGCTCGGCCTCGACATCAGCGACCGCACCCCCCGCGCCGTCACGGTCGAGGACCTCGAGACCGCGGACATCGTCGTCGCGATGAAGCCCGGCCTCACCCTGCCCGCAACTCCGACCGGTCGGCTCCTGGAGTGGAAGTTCCCCGACCCGACCGAGGCTTCACGGCAAAAAAGGGTGTGAGCCCGTAGGGCGACCAACGGCGCCCGGCGCAGCCGGGCGACCTCTTGGCGGCGCTCCGTCGCCGCTGCGTGAGCGCCGCTCGCGCCCCGGAAACGGGCGACTAAGCGGCGCGAGACGCGTTTCCTTGAGCCAGAGCACGACCTCGATAAAGGGACGCGCCGTTCCGCCTCCTGCCGGCGGTCGCAGGCTCTAGATTTCGCTCGCGCCAAGTGACGAAGGTCTGCTTCATGGCTAGCATTCGAGAACCGCCGACCTCCGGCGTTTCTAGCTGAAAGAGCACCAGTGCCGCGACGCCGCCGCCTCCCCCTGATCACCCTCGCTGTCGCTGCAGGAATGGGTGCGGGGATCATCGCCCCCTCTGCCTATGCCGCGCCCGCTACCAGTGTCACCGACACCGTCTCTCTCACGCCGCCGCGTCCTGTCGACGGCCGGACGGTTCTATTGGGCGACGCCGCCGTCGCCGTCGATGGCAACTCCCAGTTCGCTCCCCGCGGGAAGGACCCGGCTATGGGAACCGCGACGGGCACGATCACCATCTCGGGATCCGTCACAGTCTCCGATGGTGCCGGCGGCACCATCGGAACTCCGGCCGATGTGCTGCCGTCCGTCGCGCTGTACAACTGGGCTGGCTTCCAGATACAGAGAGTGACGACCGCCGATTTTTCCTTCTCGGTGCCGGCGGGCGCCACGTACTTCCTCCGAGCGAACGCAGAGCGGACCGGGCCCTACGCCGGTACCTGGCTCGGGGACACGCCAATCTCAGCTCAGTCGCCGGGCGTGAGCGTAAGCACGGCCGACGCTGACATCACCCTCTTGCCGAGCAGCTCGATCGCGGGAAGCATCAGCGCTCCGATTGCCGCTACAGGCTCCCGCTCCTACCTCGCCGAGGCGTGGCTGCTTGAGGAGGGCACGGACTCGGCCTGGCCGATGGGTGCCGGGTACGTGAACTTGCAGGGGGGCGGCACTTCGCCGTTCCAAATCCCTAATCTCCCGGCTGGGCGTTACCTTGTCCGGGCATTGGAGAACACCTCCTCCTACTCCGCTCCGACCAGCGGCGACGTCTTCTGGCGGTCGTCCGCCTCCGCAGCAGGCGCGACCCCCGTCATCCTGGGGGTCGGCGCGGTGACCGGGATCGACCTCGCATTGGCGCCTTACACCTCGACAGTCGATCGCATCGCGGGCACCGACCGCTACGCGACGTCCGTCGCCGCCACCCGCAGTCTCTTCAAGCCCGGGATCCCCGTGCTCTATGTCGCCAGCGGCGCGAAGTGGCCCGATGCGCTCAGCGCCGGACCCGCCGCTTCGGTGCAGGATGGCGCGCTCCTCCTGACTGATCCCGATGCGCTTCCCGGGGTGGTCCGCGAGGAGATCCTGCGCCTGGCTCCCGAGCGCGTGATCGTAGTGGGCAGCGCCGCGACGGTGAGCAGCGCCGTCTACGACGAACTCGGGACTCTCGTTCCTTCCATCCAGCGGATCGGCGGTATCGACCGGTACGACACGTCTCAGCGAATCATCGCCGATGCGTTCCAAGGGAAGAACTACCCGGAGGTGTTTATCGCCACCGGGAACGATTTCCCCGACGCGCTCTCGATCGGACCGATCGCTGGTCGACGTGGTGCTCCGGTCCTCCTCGTGGACGGCAAGCGCGACACCGTCGATCCAGGCGCAGCCACCACGCTTACTCGGCTCAACGCCCAGCACACAGTTCTTCTCGGTTTAGAACCTTCCATCTCTGACGGGCTCCGCGTCGACCTGAACGTCCGCGGGCTCGCCCGAGACCTCACCCGCATCGGTGGCGACAACCGGTATGACACCAGTTGGCAGATCAACGCCTCCTACGACGGAGGGTCTCTGGCGACAAGCGCGTTCCTCGCCTCAGGAGAGGGCTTCGCCGATGCCCTCTCCGCTGGAACAGTGGCCGCAGCCATGGGCGCGCCAATCGTCCTCAGTCGCCCGTCCTGCGTGCCGTCACGTGCCACCGCGTCCCTCGCCGCCAAACACCGCTCGGACGTCTACGTACTCGGAAGCGCACTGACCCTGTCGGACGCCGTCACAAGACTCAGCCCCTGCTGACTGGCCAAAACCTGATCTCAGACATCGCGGCGCAGACAAGTCGTCGCCCAACTCAACAGGCGGCGCTCCGTCGCTGCTGCACAAGCGCAGCTCGCGCCTCCCGGAACGGGATCCCTGGGGAGTGTGAGGGGCCCGCCCCTCACGAGCTACCTACCTAGGTATCTAGGTAGGTAGCTCGTGACCGTTCAGCTCGCGGCGGCCGTCTCGGTAGCGGCCTTCTCGGCGGCCGCGGTACGGGCTGCCTCGACCTCGGCTCCGGTGTGGTGTCCCTGCACGTCGGCGTAGACAACCTTGTAGGGGCGGGTGCCGTCGTTCCAGTCAAGCGCGACGGTCACGCTCTTGGGGTTCACGCGGGTAACGACGTGCCAGCCGAAGCGGTGCTTGATCATGTCGCCCTTGTTGATCGTGTCGCGGCTGTGGATCGTGACCTGTCCGGCGGCGGCCTGCGCCTCGCGGACCGCGGTCCAGTAGGCGTGCTCGTCCTCGAGCTGCGCCCGCTGGGTCAGCAGTCGCTCCCGGTAGGCACCGGTCGCGGGGCTGGTCGTCTCGATGTATCCGCCGCCGAAGTTGTGCGAGCTGCCCTCGATCTTCCGGCTGTACCCGCGAATGTCGGTTGCGATCCGGTCGATGCGGCGGGCGACCATTCCGGGCGCGTAGCGGTGATCGGTGGTCTTGGCTGCGACGTCGGCGCGGGCACGGGCGCGGGTGGCTTCGCGGTCGGCCTCGACGCTGCGGCCCATCGCGGCATCCGCCTTGGCGATCGCGTTGCGGTGCCGGTTCTCGGAGTGGTGGCCGATCTTGATCGGCTCGCCTCCTTCGGGGAGCCGGTCGAGTGCGCGGCGCGCGGCCGCGTCGGCGGTGTCCGCGTCCGCGGCGCGCCGGTCGGCCTTCGCGTCGAGCGCGTCGACGCGGGCGGCCTGGCGCTCGATCTTGTCCGCCTCGGCCTCGGCAGTGGGCCGGAACGTCTCGTCAGCGTCGATCGTGACCTCGTGGCCGGCGTCGCGCAGGGCGGTCGCGGCGCGGTTGATGGTCCACCACTTCGGGAGGCGGTCGCGGGACTGCGGGACGTACCAGGCGGTGATGGAGCGGCCCCAGCGCCAGCCGTTCGCCTTCAGGATTTCGGCGGTGCCGTCTCCGCGGCTGGTGCCCTCGATGATCGTTCCGGCCTCGGGGGTGTGGGTGATGGTGAGCATGTCGGTTCTCCTTCTCGGGTCGGTGATCAGTCGTTGGCGAGGTAGTCGGCGGGCGTCTCGCTGCGGTCGTGCAGCGAGTAGGCGGCGGGGTACAGGTCGAGCGCTCGGGCGACCGCGACCGGCACGACGACATAGGCACCGGAAGCCATGTAGCCGATGCGATCCGCGGGCAGCGGCTCGACGGGCTCAAAGTGCTGCAACGTCACCCCGGCCACCGCGCGGCCACCGCTGCGGGTGACCAGGCGCACGGCGGGCGTCTGCTCGGTCACCGGGTCGTTGCCACCGGCGCCGACGATGACCACCTGACGCGCGGTCCGGCTGATGCCCTCCGCTCCGGGTCCGTGGTTCTCGCTCGTGATGACCTCGGTACGGGTGCCGCGCTGCTGGCTCATGGTGTGTCTCCCTCTGGCTGATCGTTTTTCTTTGCCTCTCCGGCGGGGAAAACCGTTTGAGTGGAGGCGGCGGAGTGACGCCGATCACGGGCGAAATAAGCCCGCAGGGCGCGTTCGGGATCGGTGGCACGCAGCCGCTGGAGCGAAATAGGTTGAAACCGCGGAGAGGTGAAGAATCTCAATCAGGTTGTCAACAGCGCCGCAGGCTCCTCCGGCCGGCTCCGTCCGGCAGGGCGTAGCCGGCTCTTTGGGCAACCCCCGTGCCCGTCTGCTGAGTAGCGTGGGCGCATGGAACGCGACTTCTTGGTTCGACCGGCCCGGCCAGCCGATGCGGAAGCGATGGCGTTGGTACACGTCGCGTCCTGGCGAGACACCTACCGCGGAACCCTGGTGTCAGACGAGGTCCTCGATGCTCCCGACCTGCTCGAATCAAGGGAACGATTCTGGATCGGTGCTCTGACAGACGAGCGATGGGCCGACATTCGAGTCGCCTTTGCGGAACGCGAGGGCGTCATCTTCGGCATTGCGATGTCGAATCCCACCGAGGGTGAGGAATGGACGTGGCACTTGAACGTCCTCTACGTCGCAATGGAACACCACGGAACCGGAGCAGGCGAGGCTCTCTTGAACGCAGTGATCGATCCTGGCGAGCCCGCAGCGCTCTGGGTCGGGGACCCCGTTCCGCGGGCGCAGGCGTTCTACCGCAAGAGCGGGTTCGCCCCCACTGGGACCGTCAAGATCGAAGGCGGCATCAGAGAGATCCGCATGGTCCGCCCGGCGTCCTGACCCGCGACCTTGGTGTCGGCGGTGACGACCAGCTCGACCGGGGAGAGCGCGTAACCCCAGGCCGCGAGCTTTTGCTCGTGTTCGCCTCCTCACCTTCGGTCCGGCCGCGAGGGGCGTCCCCCTCGCGCTCCCCTTCGGGCGAAACGGCGGCGTGCGCCCAGCCGGTCCAATGGACGTAGTAGAGGGTGCTGCCGTAATCGAGATTCCCGGACGTGATTTGCATTTCGCGGTCCTCCACCTCCGTCTCCGCGTGGTTCGTCGAGTGAGGCAGAATCGATTGACTGGCGGTCGGTGCTGGTGCTTCCCGGGGGGATGAATGGGCTCCAGCAGCGCAAGATCGCTCCCCGCCTCCTTACGGGTGCTTCGCGTACTCGGCCAGGTGCTCTTGATCCTGGTGGTGGTCGCGGCGCTCCTGCTGCAGTTCGTGGCGTCCCTCCCGACTCTGGGCAGGGTCCTCGGGGACTGCTTCAGTCCGGGATACGTCCCCGCCGAGGCGTACTGGTACGCCGTAGCCATCGTCGTCATCGCTACAGGCGTGTGGGTCGCCTCTGAGAGGAACCGGGCGACTGGCCACTCAAGAGCTCTGGCTTTCACTCTTCTCACGGTCGGCATTCTGGGCGCAGCGGTGTTCACGTTCGTTGCGTTCTTAGGCGCTGCGTTCTGGGAGATGGCACGCGAAAACGACAACCTCTCCTCCGCCGATGGATGGGGTCAATTTGGCGTTTTCGTTGCGGCCTATGCGACCCCGGCGTTCGCGCTGATCCTCGCCGCGAGCCTGATGCTCGTTCGGCGGAGGGCTGCACCAGTTGCGATACCCGTGCCGCCCATCACATTCCTCGCCGTCGTGATCGCGAGCCTGGCGTTCCAGATCATCCGATCCTCGGTCGTGTGCTGAGCAGGGCAGTGCGATTCCGTCCCCGAGGGGCCGCCCCTTACGGACCAGCGCTGTCTGCGCTCTGACTCGAGCAGTCCATATCGACTGCCGCGACGGCGCGCTGGTGCCGACGCCGGTCACGCCGTCTTGTGGAGGGAGGTGAGCAAGGGCTCGCCTCGCCTCCAATCCGCTCTTGACCTCGAACCCCTATCTTCCTATTCTTCGATCATGCCCAGACGGAAGCAGGGAGCTGTCCTCCCCCTCGAGCTCGACCTCTTGGACGCGCTCATCGACGTAGGCGAGCCGATGCACGGTTTCGCCCTTGCAGCTTTGCTCGCCACCGGCGACGGCCGCCCACTCACCGCGCACGGCACGCTCTACAAGGCGCTGGGCAGGATGCAGGAGCGCGGCCTGGTCTCGTCGTCGTGGGAGGACAAGGCGGAGGCGAATGCGCAGGGTCGCCCTCCGCGCCGCTGCTACGAGGTGACGGGCGAGGGACGCGCAGTTGCACATGCGGCCGCTGCCGCCCGACCGAGCGCCATCGGCCGCGCGGCCTTCATCGTGGGCGGAACGGCATGAGCGCCCGGTCGTCGGCGGCAGTACGCCGCTCAACAGGCGCTGCGCTGCGCTGGTGCCGTTTCTACACACGCGGGCTGGATCCGCATTTCGCTGTCGAGCGGGCGGATGAGATCGCCTCCGACCTCTTCGAGCACACCAGGTGGGCGCAGGAAGCCGAACAGGTTCCCGCCCGCACCGCTCATCAGATCAGGTCGCGCACCCTCCGGGGTGTCGGCTCGGATCTGCTGTGGCGCCGTGCCCGTCTGCACGAGGGCAGCGCGGATGTTCTATTCAACGCGCGGGTCGGGTCGCTCTCCACTGCACTCTGGGCGGTCGTGTTCGTGCTTGTTCTCGCCTCCGTCGTCTTCGGCGGGTGGGCGAGCATCCGCCTGGCCACCGAGAGCCCCATGCCGTTCGACACGGTGGCGCCGGTCTATGCGGCGACCGCCGCCGCCGCGCTCGCGCTGCTGCTACTCCTGCACCACCGGACACGGAGCGCCGGCGCCGTGCTGGGAGCAGTCGCCGTCTCCGTTCTTCCCACCATCGCCGTCGACGCGCTCTGGTACGTCAGCGCCACGGTCCCCGTGCTCGTGTCGTCCGTGTCCTCTCGCGATCTCGTTCTCCTTCTGCTGGGGAACGCGCAGGGACTCGTCCTGCTCGCGACAGTCCTCTGCTGGTCGATCGCACGGCGCCCGACTGAAAGCCAGGTGACGCTGTGACTGATCTCCGCCCTCGAGGCAGCACACGCCTTCGCGCCGCGATCGCCCTTGCCTCGGCAGGCCTGCTGCTCGCAGCAGGTTTCGGCGCCGTCCTTGTCGTCAACGCAACGTCGGCCGTTCAGGACTACGACGACGGCTACGCCGCCGCGCGGGCAGCTAACCCGCCTGTGATCGCGGAAGACGTGTCCTCGTCGCCCGTTCCCTCGTCCGCGCCGACCGCTCGAGAGCCGGGAATGCCGTTCGAGCAACCGACTCCGACCGCAGCCCCCGACGGGCACCGGTACGACCAGTGGGGTGCCCGCCTCTACGACGACTCCGACGCACCGGATGACTTCACCTACCCGGCAAGCCTCGTCGGCGACGAGCTCACCAACGCTGTCACCTGGGTCGATATGCAGCTTCGAATCGCCGCCTGCATGCGCGAGGAGGGCCACGACTACACCTTCCAGCTGTGGTGGGAACGCTCGCCCGAGAACCAGGGCTCCGGACTTCCGGCCGCGGGCAGCGAGGCGTGGACCGCCCTCTACGGCACCAACCTCACTTCCACCGGCCCCTACGACTGGACCCAGGCCGGCTGCGACGGCCGGATCGTGCACGAGATGGGCAACGATGACGCGAACTAACCGCCCGACAGCCGAGCCCCAGGCAGCAGACGAGGGCCAGGTATGACTGCCGCCGCTGGAGCTGGAATACTCTTGCCCGCCGCGATCGGGCTCGTCTGGATGATCGTGATCAAGGACCCGAAGAGCACTGGTATCCGTGCACGGCTGATCTGGGCGGCAGCAAGCGTCATCGGCGTCATCGTCGTGGCGAGCCTCGCCGCTGACGCATTCTCTCAGCCCACCACGGACCGTGATTTACTCAGCGGAGCCGTGTCCTTCGCTCCCCTCGAAGGCATGCTGCTCGCGGGCAGCGCCGCGGTGTCGGTCCTCGTCCTCACCGCCCTTCTCTTCCTGTCGGGGCCTCCACGCCCGTTCGCATCCACTGATGATCCAAAAGAGCCTCGGTCGGAGGAAGACGCCCTGCGCATGCTGGGCGACGACTGGTGACGTCGACAGATCCGGCGGAGCTGCCGAGCACTCCAGAGGAGGAGACGGCCAAGTCCTCGACGGGCCGGATCCCGGACTTCCTCCTTGGCATCATCGGAATCGTGCTCGTGGCTCTCGCTCTCTTCGCAAACTTCGTCGCCGGCCTTCGGGGAACGTGGCAACCAGACGAGGCGTGTCGCTTCGAAGACGGAGGCGCGGCGGATCGCTGGCTCTTCCCTGCGAGCGCACTCTGCTGGAACGGAGCGCAACTCGTTTCGGGCTACCTCACGCTATGCACTGTCGCTCTTGCGAGTGCAGGCGTTGGGCTGGTGTGCGCGACTCTCGCCCGCAGGGTCAGACGATCGTTCTGGGGTGCCCTGATGCTCGCATCGGCATTCGCAGCCGGGGTCCTGCTGGTCTCGTACGCCGTTCACCCGCTGCTACTCGCGAGCGGCGTAGGAGGCCACAACCAGCCCTAGACCCATGTGATCTACAGCGAGAGCTGCTGTAGCAGCGACGGTTTGGCGGGCCTTTGGGGCCAGCGACGGAGCTGCGCTTTCCTCAAAGGCACCGTCGGAGAGCGAAGGCGGATCGTAGGGTCGATCGTCTCGGAACATCGCCCAGATGACGTTCAGGCGGCGCCGCGCAAGAGCGAGAATCGCCTGCTTGTGCGACTTCCCCTCAGCGCGCTTACGGTCGTAGAACCCTCTCGACTCGGTCTTCTGCTGCACGCTGACCATCGCTGCGAGGTAGCAGGCGCGCAACAGACGCCTGTCGTAGCGGCGTGGCCGGTGGTGATTGCTGCTGATCTTGCCCGAGTCACGCGGCGCCGGAGCGAGACCGGCGACGCCGGCGAGCCGATCGGCGCTGACGTAGACACTGAGGTCAGCGCCGGTCGACGCAAGGAACTCGGCCGCGAGCAACGGACCGAAGCCCGGCATCGAGCGCAAGAGCTCAGCGGCACGGCTGCTCTCGACCCGTGCGGCGATGAGCTGGTCGATTCCCGCGATGCGGCTTTCGAGAGCGATGACATCGAGCGCGAGCCGGCGCGCGAGTTCAGCTGCGATCGCCTGGCCAGGAAGCACGCTCTGCTGACTCTTCGCCGCGGTGACCGCGGCGGCGGCGGTCGCGACGGCCGTCCGGCAGCCCTGTGTGCGAAGCCACCGCGCCAGGCGGGACTCCCCCATCTTCCGGATCGCGTCCGGCGTGGCATAGCCGGTGAGCAGAAGAAGCGAGGCTCGGCTGGCGGAGTAGTTGAACGCGCGCTCAAGCGCCGGGAAGTACTCGAGCAGGTGCCCGCGAAGGCGATTGATCGCGCGGGTACGGTCGCAGACGAGGTCTTTCCTGTGAGCGGTCAGCGCGCGCAGCTCGATGCGCGTCTCATCCTCGACCGTCAGTACCTGCAGGTCGCGGCGCATCCGCGCCTGGTCGGCGATGATCGCCGCGTCCTTCGCGTCGGTCTTCCCATCACCCCGGTACGCCTTCGCCGCGTGGTGCACGGCGTGGCCGGGGATGTAGACGACCGGCAGAGCGTGAGCGGCGAGGAGCCCGAGGATCAGTGCCGCTCCCCCACTGCTGAGATCGATCGCCCACAGGCACTCGTCGCCGCCGGCGAGATCCGTGACAGTAGCGATCAGCTCGAGCAGCGCCGCCTCGTCATTGGCGACGCGGGCGGAGTGAAGCTTGGCGCCGTCTGCGTCGATGACCACGCAGTGATGGTGCCCCTTCCCCGCATCGATCCCGGCCCAAATCTGCGGCATGGCCGCTCCCTTCGCAACGTCAGGTGGTGGTGATGGTCGCGCCGACTTTTCCTTACGCAGCGATCTGGTCGCTTCTCTCAATTAGCGGTCGAACCATCGGGTGGACGGCGGGCGGCCATTCTTCACAAGCCGTCACAGCGGCCAAAACGCAGGAGCCCTACCCGCCGTCCTCGGACGATCGACACACTACGACTGCACCGAAACCGCCCGAGCAACAAGGTAAGGAAAACGCAGGGGAATGGGCCGCGCAGCGGCCTCCCTCCCCCGGCATCGCCGGTGCCGCATCTAGCGGCCCCCGGAACGGGTAGCGGAAGAACGATCAGCAGCGCCCTACGGTGGGGGCATGCCTCCGCGACGCGCCCTCCGTTGCACGGATCGACGCCGGTTCTCGGGCCTGGTCTCACTCTCGGCCGTTGTGGCACTGCTCTCGGGATGCGTCGGTGACGTCCCCGGCCCTTCACCGACCTCGTCAGTCGTCTCCGCAGCGCGAGTGGATACCCGTCCGCTGTTCGATGAGGCGATGGCAGTGAGCATCACGCCGGGTGTGCGCGAGGTGGCGCGCGCGACAGAGGACTGGTGCTTCTCAGAGGGAGGAGGGAACCAGCTCTTCGGATCGGCGTCTGAGCTCTCGACCGTCTGTCTCTTCGGCGGCGGAATCGTGTTCGCTCTGAACGACACCGACCAGCAGGCGGCAGCCGCTGCCGTGGATGAGTTCCTCGCCACCAACGACATGTTCGGCCCGGGAGGAACGGTCGTTGACTCCCTCGTCGGGGTCGACCTAATGCAGGGCGGCGAACTCACCGGCGGCGGCGGGCGCAACCTCCCCGGGGGAGGTGCTCAGGGAGCGGCGACCGTGCGTTGGACACTCGTAGCCGCCTCCCGCTTCCAGGTCAGCGGCCTCCCGTTGTCTGAGGGGTTTAATCGCCAGTCCTACGAGGGAACGATCACGGAGTCGACTCCCGCAGAAGTGAGCGCGACGGGTGCCTCGTTCGTCCTGACCGTCCACATCTCCTGGCGGTACTTCTCGGGCAAGCGTGCCTAGCCTCCCTCCCCCGATTTCGCCGGTACCGCATCTAGCGACCCCCGGAACGGGTAGAGGAAGAGCGCAAGCTGCTGACGGGCGCCGCCGGCAGTGGGTCTAACGGCTTCGGTCGCCGCGGTCCGGCGCCTGCGTCGGCGTCGTGGTGGGGAAGCTGCGGGTGACGGTCGCTCGTGCTTGTGCGAGGGCCGTGTCGATTAGGGGTTCTCCGAACGCGGTGCGCGACTTATCGACGTCGAGCGTGCGCGGCTGCCCTTCGGCGGAGGTGCTGTAGCGCCGGTAGCGCATAACGGTCAGTCCGGTGTCGGCCAGCTGCTCGGCGGCGACCTCGGGGAGGGAGCGGCCGCCGGGGGCCGGCGTAAACGCCGCGGGCGTACTCGCTGGGCACCCATCGGCCACCGAGCTCGTCGGCGCCGTCGAGGGCGCGTTCGTAGGACTGCTGCCAGCGGCCGGCGATGCGCGACTCCGACAGCTCGAACGGGACCTCCACGTCGATGACCTCGACGCTGTAGCCGACGGATCCGAGTCGCTGCCCCAGCTCGACGGCTTTCTCGGGTGACGAGAGCACGGTGTCGATCACGACGTTCAGCCCGTCCCGCACCGCTTCGTTGCGGACGCGGATCGCGAGCTGCGAGGACTCCTCGTGCACGAGGGAGGCCAGCTCGAGCGGGAAGAACCGCTCCCCCGCCGCCTCAGCGGCGCGGACCTCGGGCGGCATCGCGCGGTCGTAGCTGCCGTCCTTGATCGCTTCGGTGAGAAGGGCGCGCTTGAACTCGTCCGCGTCGACGGTGATCCACGCGCCGCGGTCGGCGCCGAGCACGTCCGCGAGGACCGTCGACTTCCCGGCCCCGGGCGGGCCGGCGAGGATGATCGCCTTCCGCTCTGCACGGACGTCGGGGAACTCGTCGCGGTAGGAGGCGACCAGGCGGTCGTGCAGCTCCCGGCGCGCAGCGCGCAGCCGGTCCACGCCGTCAGGGCCGCGGACGAACCAGTCGCGGTTGTTGACCGTCGCCCGCTCGCTGGCAGGGCTCAGCGGGCCTCCCGCCCGTGCCCACTCACGCACCGTCTCGCGGTGCGCGGCGATCGCTGACGAGTCCTCGCCCGTCACCGATCTTGCTCGCTGTAGCGGGTCAGGATCTCGTCGTACATCTCCGCGTCGATCAGGTGCTCGCTGAAGGCGCGCCCGACGTCCTCGAACTCCCCCGCGTCCGCGGTCGTCCAGTCGAAGCCGTCGCTAGGCGATCCGGGCCGGTAGGACCAGCGGCCGAGCTCGTCGATGGTCTGCTCGCGCGTCAGCTCGCCGGCGTCGTAACGCTGGGCGATTTCGTACGTGGTGGCGCCGGAGAAGCCGGAGCGCACGTCCGGCACGGCGGCCGCGGACTTCAAGGCGCTGTTCACGGAGGGCTGAGAGATACCGATCAGACGCGCGAGCTGCCTCTGCGTGGTGTCCTGCGCGGCCCGGCGCAGCTCCCGCAGGTACGACACTCTCGTCACGACCTGACGGCTACGCAGCCGGCGAACGGCCTCCCCATCGGGCCTCTGAGCGATCGCCATGGCAACCACCTCCTATAGAGGATTCTATCGAAAGACCGTAACGGTCAGTAAAAATGCCCGAGCGGAGGGCGTGCTCAAGGATGGAGGCCGTGGACGTCTTCACTCCAAGTCTGTTACTTACAGACCAACAGACTTCCGAATTTCGGCCTCCGACCCGCCCGCGATCTGGTCACTTCTCGCGAGAAGAAGATCGATCGCTACTCGGATGAGGGTGTTCTCCGTGATTCGCTCGGTCCCGGCGGGCCTGATTCGCGTGAGTCGACGCGCGTGCGCAGTCAGTGCGGTGTACTGATCGTCTCGGATCTTCGCTTCTTTCCTGGCGAAGGACCGGTAGCCGGCTCCCTCAGCCGGGTCCTGTCGAGTTGCAGAAGCGTCGTCTTCCACTTCCGGCGACTTCGACGGCTGAAGAGGTTTCACCGCCTCTGGGGATGCTTCGAGGGGAGTGAGAGACAGATCCGCCTGAGGCGGCGTAGACAGCATTGCGCTGAGGTCCTGGCGGGCCATTAGGAGCTCCTCGTGGTCGAGTGCGCCCAGATGGAGGTGAGCTCCAGGGCGACTGCGTTGTAGTCGTAGATCGCATTGGCGGTTTGCCTGGTGTCGGGGTACTGCGTCACAACGTCTCCGGTGAGCGGCGAATCGCTGATCGATTTGTACTGTCGGATGTGCTGCTTGAAGCGAGGGAGCTTGAGGCTTACATCCACGAGATTGACCCAGTCTTCGAGGAGGTTCGGTACACGCATGTCCACCTTGCCGAGCAGGACTCGGTACGGAACATCTCGCGGCTCGATGAGCTTGCTGATCGTGTTGCGCGTCGGATCGACAGCAAGCGCTTCTGGAACCATCGGCACGATCGCGAAGTCGGAGACATCGAGAACGGCACCGAGGATCGCCGTATCAGTCAGATTTCCTGGTGTATCTACGAAGACCACGTCGTACGGCAGCTCCCGCAGGCGTGTGAGCGTGTTGGGGTCGGTGTTCTCCGCGAAGTCGAAGGGCAGCCGCTCCCCCGCCCGAGCCGCCCACATGGTGGTCGACTGTTGGGGGTCGACGTCGACCACGAGCACTCGCGCGTTCTTGGCGGCGACTGCCGCAAGGTTCATCAGGCTCGTCGTCTTCCCGACCCCGCCCTTCTGATTTGCCAGGGACACGATGCGCATGGATGCTCCTATCACTTCCGTAGTTACAGACTACCAAAGTTCGGCCGTAGATCTCCAACTTCGGAAGTCTGTAACTTACGAAGTGCGTGGTCGACCGCTACCCCGACGACCCAAGTTGCACCTGGTCGCCCTCCGAGCAGGGCTGGCGCATCGATGGATGCTCACACAGCAGGTCTCTTCTGACGCTTGAGCCGGTTCGTTCCACAGGTCCAAGTGGCATGCGGAACACCTCCACTGCCGCTGCAAGCAGGTTCGCCCGTTAGTTGATCCAGGACCTACAGAACTACGAAGTCTGTAACTCTGTACACCTGTTCTGCTCCGTATCCGCTGGCGCACAGGGCTCCCCTCTTGCGATGTGACTTACAGAGTTTGTGACTCTGTAATTTACAGAGAACGACGCTGCGACCTGTAGCCGAAGTTACAGACTTCGTAGTTCTGAATCTTCCGAAGTTTGGACTCATACCGCAATCTGGTTCAGGTTTCCGTGCGCCGGCATCTGCGGTCAGTGCGCGAACGCCGTCGCCAGTTCGCCCCAGTGGGTTGTGGAGCGTGGGGAGAGCGCGCCGCGCTTCATCGTCCAGACGGGTCCCTTGCGGATTCCGGCGAGCCCGAAGCCGACAGCGGAGCGGCCGTGGCGCTTGGTCACGGCATCGATGGTCGCGCCGAGGCCCTTGGTATCAAAGACGGTGTCGAAGCCGTCGAGGAAGGCGTGGGAGTTCTTGGGGGAGAGGTTGGTGAGGATGACGCTTGCGCTGTTCAGAGCGCACGGTGGAGGTGGTGGAGGCAGACGGTGACGACGCCCCAGATCTGGAGGTCGCTGAGCTCGGGGACGAGGATCGGCGGGTACTCGGAGTTCTCGGCGCGCAGGATGACGCCGCCGCGGGAGAGCTCGAGGCGTTTGACGGTGAGTTCGCCGTCGAGGATCGCGACGACGACGTTGCCGTGCTTGGGGGAGAGGGAGCGATCGACCACCAGTTCGTCGCCGTCGCTGATGCCGGCGCCGATCATGCTCTCCCCGGAGACGCGGACGATGAAGGTCGACGTCTTGTCGCGGATGAGGTGGTCGTTGAGGTCGAGGGAGCCATCGAAATAGTCCTGGGCGGGGGAGGGGAACCCGGCAGCTACCGCGTCGCCGGCGACGAGGAACGCGATCGCCACGGCGTCCAGCGCCGGAGTCGAGATCCGCTCCACGATCGTCACAGTCATCTCGATACCTCCTGACCAGTTCGAACATACGTTCGATGAAGGTCGAGTGTAAGTCGGAGGGTCCGACAGCGCTCCTAGGCACCAATGGTCCGGCCGCTGGGTGGAGCCGTCTCGGGCGCGTCGAGCTCGTCGGAAATCCATGTCAACGTCGAGGGGCAGCGTCGGGGCTAGGCAGCGGTCGAGGACCACCAGAGCGATCCGGGGGCGAGCATGCCGGTGCGTCCCCAGTGCAGCGCCTCGCGGTGATCGCCGCGGCCGGCGGCGTCGCGGGGGTAGAGCGGCCAGACGCGCTCACCGGGTGTGGTGTCCTCGAACAGGGGTCGGCTCGTGACGTGTCGGCGTCGAGGGCGTTGCCTGGGGGAGGACGAGCGGTGGGTCAGCTCGGCTTGCCACCAGGCCCAGACTTCGCGCTCGACGTCGTAGCGATGGGCTCGATCTGCGAGGGCTCCGTGAACGCCGAGGGTGCGAGCTGCGGCGGTGCGCAGGTCGCGCTTGGCGCGAGTCCACCCGGTCGTGTGCTTGATGATCAGCCGGTGTGTGCGCAGGCGGGAGAGGGCGGTGGCGGCGGTACGGCTGGTGACCCCAAGCAACGTGGCGGCGGCGTCGAGGGCGAGGGTCCCTTCGCGGCGCAGCAGAGCGTAGGTCTTTCCTGCCAGGTGTCCCAGGCCGGCGCGGGTGAAGAGGTCGTGCCGGGTGTCGGTGAGGTCTGCTTCGAGCATGGTGAGGAGCATGGTTCGTTCGGTGAAGATCGGCCCGGGGGGGCGGGGGTTATTAGTAGTTGTGACCGGACCTTGCAGTAAACCTGTGGAAAGGTGCTCGGACAGTCGCCATTCGCTGGCGTTCGAGCCGTCCGCGCGGACGACGAGCTGCACGTAGCCGTCCTCGCGCAGCGTCCGCAGGGCGCTGGCCGCGGTCGTTCGGCCCAGGCCCGCGAGGAGGGCGAGGTCACGGATGGAAGCGGCCACGGTGCGCTTGCCGGTGTGCAGGGTCAGGTAGGCCAGAGCGGTGAGGATCGTCTTCTCCGACGTCGCCCGCTCGGTCCGCCCCCACCGGCCCGGGCTCACCCGGAACCGCTCGACGAGGGCGCTGACGGAGCCGACGAGACTCTCCAGCTCCACCAGGTCGCCCGGCTCGCGCTCGGACGGGAGAACGGCGTGCAGCGCCGCGTACTGGAGCGCCTTCTGCCACTGCCGCGTCAGGCGCTCCGCCGCTTCGTCGCGCGAGCGCGGACGGCGGTTACCGCGACCGGTGTTCTTGGTCCGGAAGTGCTCCATCCCGGGAGCGGTCCGAGCGGCGTGCTCGACGTCGGTCAAGGACCAGCCGGCGTGCGCCGCGGAAAGCAGACACATGAACGCCGTCCACGACGGATTCGCACCGCCACCCGCGGCCGCCATGTGCCCGGCGCCGGCAGCGCTGAGCTGGCGGTGTGCCCGATGCGTGGTGGTCGGGGCGGCCGGGGGAGCAGCGTCGATGGCGCGTGGCGGGCGGGAGGCTTGCAGCGCAGCGGTCACGGCCTCAATGGCGGCCGCGGTGACGGTCGCATCCAGCAGCTCCTCTGCGCGACCGCGCAGAACGCTCGAGAAGCTGCCGTCGCGGTGCGGGGACAGGGGAGGTCGAGCGGCGCCGGTTCGGGGGTTGCAGAGCATCCCGTGATCCAGCGTGCGGAAGTTCGCGCGCGCGGCGATCGCCAGCCGAGCCACCAACTCGGCCGGAGCACCCTCGGCGAGTGCGATCCACAGGTGCCGGCCGCCAGTCCCGGAGGACTGGCACACGAGATGGGCCACCTGGTGTGTGTCCAGAACGGCGGAGAGAGCGTCACAGTCGTCCGCGGCCTGCTCCATGAGGTCCGCGTCGACGCCGTGGGAGTCCTTGCCGTCGAAGTCGAAGCAGAGCAGCCGGAACGTGCCGGCGTCGTCCGTAAGGTAGACGGCCCAGGGAGTGCTCGGGGCGACTGGAGAGATCAGGAACGCCGTGGGGTACGCGTTCTCGTCCAAGCGCCCGTAGGCGTCGCGGCGCATCGTCCGGACAGTGCCGCGCGGGCTCAGCCGACGCGTCAGGGACCATGCGTCGCCGCCGAGCGTCGACGAGCTGCTACGGCGCGCCGAAAGATCCATCATTGAATCTCTCAGCCCGTCGTGTAATCTTTCGGGCATAGAGAAGCCTCCCGTGAGGGTGGTGACTTGATTAGCTCGGACCCGTTGCTTTGGTCGGTGTCGGGGTACGAGCTACGAAACTTGGTGAGGCCCGCTTCGGCGGGCCTCCTTCGTTTAAGCGGCGGAGATGTGCGCCTCCTGGTCGATATCGAACGTCGGTGCCAGCACGGGCAGACGCCCGGTGGAGTCGCGGAGCTGATCTGCCAGAAGCTCGAAGTACAGCGAGCGGGAGACGCCTGAGGCCTTGGCGGCGCCGTCGACGTCGTCCTTCAGCACGTGGGGCATCTGAAACTCGACGGGCACGGTGACGGCGCCGTTGCGCGCGCGTCGCTTCTGCTTGATCGGAGCCATGCCTCCAGAGTGCTGATCTAACCCCGGGATTGTGCGCGCCACGCCGAGCGTAGGGCGGATCAATCCCGGGATTAAGCGCGATTGCTGCCGAGGGACAGGGGCGTCAGCCCAAGTCGCGCCGTGACGGCCCCTACCTGCCGGGGCATGAGACTCCCGTCGAACAACCATGTCGGCACCCTACCAAAATAGGTGCTGCTACCGTACCGATTCCGGTACACCATCCAAAGAGTCAGCCAGGACTCTGAAGCCACTCACGAACCGAAGCGTCGAATGCGTCCGGCGCGACGTTGTACTCCCAGGCATGCGCAGCGGGCGGGAGCAGGGCTAGCGCGCTCCGCTCGACGTTCACGCTCACGAAGGCCCGTGACAACGAGGCAGGCACCTCCCGATCTCCGTCTGAGTGGATGAGGAGGGTTGGAACGGTGAGTCTCGGTCCTCGGGTCCAGTCCAGGGCATCGAAATCGATGGGCCCGGGAAGTCCTACAAGGGTGCTGAGGGGGCGAGTGGAGAGCGCGAACGTCCCAAGTGCACCCACCACCGATGGCAGATGAGCGCGGCGCGCTCCAGCCCGAATGACCTGCCGCCAGTCGGTGGCGGGCGCGATGAGGACGAGGGCTGTGATGAGTTGGCGGTGTCGAGACCGCTCGGTGAGTTGAAGTGCGATTCCGCCACCGAGGGACCAGCCGAACAGAACGATGCTGTGCGCTCCGTGCTCCACGGCGTAGTTGATCGCAGCATCGACGTCATCCCATTCGGTTTGACCGAGAGTCGACGCCCCGTTCTTCGTTGGTGGCCCATCTCCGTCACCTCGGAACGAAGGAACGAGTGACGTGTAGCCGAGCTTGCGTGCTGCCGGGACTGAGCGCAGCGCGGTGATGCGGGTGGTGCGGATGCCGTGCACGTGGATCGCCCAGGTTGTTTCGCCCTCGCCGCCGGTCGACGGGAAGAGCCACGCCGGACACGGGCCTATTGGCGCGTCGACGTGGATCTCGCGCACGCGCGGGTCGATGTCCTCAGGACGCGCGAAGACGTGCCCGGTCCATCGGCCTTCGTGAGCGGTGGAGAGATCGCCGCCGGTGACTCGAAGAACCTCGCGGCGAACGGTCCGCTCGATCGCGTCGTGATGAAGAATCCGGCCGACGAGCGCGTGGCTCCGATCGGAGTCGAACCAGAAGCCGTACTCGCCGTTGTGAAGGGTTTCGGGCGTGGCGTGGAGAGTGAGGCTGTCCGGGGTCGCCGAGAGGACCTGCATGGTCTTCTTGCGCCCGGGCAGCACGACTCGCCGCCCCAGGACGACACCGATGCCTGCCAGCAGGGAGAGGGCAGTCACAGCGGCTCCCGCTACTCCTACGACAGCTCTCACGCCGACTTGCCGGGCGCTCATCGAGTCCAAGCTCTTGTGGTCGCGGGGGAGGGGAGCTGTTCCATAACGATGGCCTCCGCCGCTGCAACGTGACGAGCGTCGGCTGGTGTCAGACGGCCGCGGTGAGCGTTCTCGAAGTCGCGTAGCGCGATGACCAGGTCGTATACGACCGCGATCGATGATTCGTCTCGAACGCGACTTGACCCGTTCGTAGTCCGCATCACCGCGAGTCTGCCGGCGAGGCGCCGAAGTCGCCGTGCATGCCGACTGAGTCGCGCCTCGCGCATGGCCTTCTGCAGTGTGAATGAGGCGATTCCGGTGACGATGAGGATCACGCCGCAGTAAAACAGGAAGTCGAACGCGTTCCGCAGGAGGACGCGGAAACCGAGGTCGGTGACCTCGAAGTGGTCGAGGGACAAGACGATGATCTCGTCGATGCAGGCGAGGATGACGAGGCTGCTGCCTGCGACGAAGAAGCCGTAGGAGCGCGCTTTTCTGCGACGGAGACCGAGCAGGAGCATCGTCGAGATGGCGAGGATCGCCGTCATATAGATGCTGGCGTAAAGCCAGGTACCTGTCTGGGAGATGTGCTCGGTGATGAACGTTTTCGAGGTGGGTTCCTTGTCGGCGATGAACAGGAACGGCACGACGAAGGACACGAGCATGGCGGCGAGGATGAGCTTCCTCGTCCAGAATCGCGGGGTGCTGCGGGACTGAAGGAGGGCTGCTCTCATGACCAACCAGAACGCGGTGGTCGCCAGGACGTTCTGGGCGAGGTTGATGTAGTTCTCGCCACCGAGGAACCGGTCCAATCCGGGGTGGACTCGGGTGAGGAGCGCGAGGGAGCCGACTCCGCTCGCGAGCCAGGACAACCGGCTCGAGGGCTGGGAGACAGCAGCGGGGATCCGGGCGACGAAGACGACGGCGAGGACCACAAGAGCGATCAGGGCTAAAGCCTGCATCTACCCGAAGACCTCCTCGTCCTCCCGGAAACGAGGACGCAGGAGTGAGCGGGAAAGAAGATGGGCGAGGTGCTCTGCTTCGCCTTCGAGGATGCGCCGGTCCCCATCAACGTTCTCGAGGTCCTCCAAGCCGCCTGCTTCCAGGAGCCGGCCGCGCACGACTCCGTTCGTCCCCCGATAGGAGGCGACGGAAGAGTCGTCCCCGAGGACGTTGCAGCCGGGGTGGCGGAGGGCGATATGAGCGAGTTCGTGCAGGATGCAGTGCATCTGGTAGAGCCGGGTATCGGTCGAGCGGTAGAGAATCTGGGCCTCGTCGGGAAAATCGACCCAGAGAGCTGTGAGCGTCTGCCAGTCATCGTCGTCGATGGCATCGACGTGGATCGGTTTGCCGTGCAGGTCAGAGACATGCTTGAGGAGGGCATCCAGGGTCTGATCGTCCTGGAACCGGTTCTCCTCGAACGTCTGCGTCGTGCGTGCGGCGACGTCGGCGTGTTCGAACCACAGGGCTTCATTGCTCTGGGTGGTGCTCATTCGGTAGTGCCCTCCTTCGGAGTTCGCTCGATCGACAGAATCGCCTTGGTCACGGCGGCGAGCTGCTTCGCGTTCATGCCCCCCAGCGCTCGAGCACTGATCGAGGTGGCTCCGGTAGCCAGTAGCGCCCGGTGGAAGCGGATCTCCGCTTCGATGAGCTCGCTGGCTTCGTCTTCACGCCTTGCGGTCAGGTACTCGTAGCTGACGCCGAAGAACTCGCTGAGACCGACGAGCAGATCGACCGGGAGCCGCGTGGAGCCCTCCAGCTCAAGCAGCTCATCCCAGTCCTTCGGCTCGAAGCTGATGTCACGACCGCGGATGGACTGAACGAGGGTGTCGAGAGTGAAGATCTGAGCATCCGCACTCGTCGGCCCTTCGGCGAGGAATCGGAGTCGTCGAGCGAACTCCCTGCCGTCGATGCGCTCAGCAGTGAGCTCTCCGCCACTGTCTTCCGGGTTCGGAGAAGACGCGAGCTGCAGCACTTCGTACGGTTCGACCCCGAAGGCTCCAGCGAGCTTCTCGATGTCGTTGGTGGTGAACGGCGCTTCGCCGCGCAGACGGATGTAGAAGTAGTTCGCCGAGATGCCCGCAGCACGGATGAGTTCGGTGTTGGTCAGCCGTGCACGATCGCGAAGCGTCTCAACCGCGCGGACCACGCGTCGCGAAAAGTCGGTCGGTCCCGGCGCCGGTCGTCTAGCCACCCCTGGAATGTACCAAAGATGATATAAGCCCATTTCGGTAACCGAACCGGGTTGCATTAGCTACCGAAATCGGTAGTTTTGACGTGTGCCCGCTTCTTCGTCTCGGTACTCGACCGTCTTGCTCGCCCTCATCGCCTCCCTCCTCGTGAGCGGCTGCTCGCCGACTTCGCCAGATGAGGCGTCACGTGAGACCGCCTCACCTCTCCCCAACACCCGATTCTCATCGCCGACGCCGACCCCTGAGGGCGTACAACCGGTCGACACGGAGCCGTCCCCAGAACCGTCTCTCATGAGCACAGCCGTCGCGATTGCGACGGAAGCGGTGATGGCGTTCTGCCGTCCAACGCTCGGTTACGACACCTGGATCAGCGAGCTCTACCCGTTTTTGAGCCAGCGGGCAGCAGTGGCCTACGAGACGGTCGACCCGGCGAACGTGCCCTGCACGAGTCTCACGGGCGCTGCGACCGTCCGCGACGGTGACGGCGCGTTCACGATGCGCATCCTCGTCCCCACTGACGCGGGGGAGTACTCCGTGTACGTCCACCGCACCACGGAGAGCACTCCCTGGTCCGTTGAGCAGATCACTCCTCTGGCCTCGGAGTAGCCGAGTGGAGAAGGGCGGACTGGGGGTGCTGGCGGCGGTCATGGTGCCCGTCGTGGCGGTCGCGATGCTGTTGTGGGTGCTGTTCTTCGGCGGTTCCGCTGCCGCGGCATGCCTGCCAGGCGGGGGACCCGTCAACGTCTCCGCGATCTCTGCGGACGCGAAGGTCGGCGCCTATGGGCACGACCAGCTCGTGAATGCAGCACTGATCGTGAACGCGGGAGCGGCGAAGGGGCTCGGCGCGGACGGGCAGACGCTGGGCGTGCAGACGGCGATCGGGGAGTCCTCCCTGGTGAACATCGCCTACGGGGACGGTGCGATCAACCCGGACGGGTCAGTTGCCGACTCGACCGGACTGTTCCAGCAGCAGTCGAGCTGGGGCACCGTCGAGCAGCGCATGGACCCGACAATCTCGGCGGGCTTCTTCTACGACCGCCTCGTGGCGGTTGAGGGCTGGCAGTCGATGGAGCCCTCCATCGCGATCAACATGGTCCAGCGCAACGCCGACCCGAACCATTACACGAAGTACCGCGCCGACGCCGTGGCGATCATGACCTACCTCAACGGCCTCGGCAGCAGCGCGACCGCACCCGCGACGAACGTTGTACCGGTCGAACTTCCGTCGACGCCGGCCAGCACCGCACCTGCGACGGCTGCGCCGATCCGTGGATGCGTCGCCGTGTCCGGTGACGCGCAGGCCCTCGCAGCCGCACTCGTGACGGCGATGGACGAGGGGCGCCTGCGTCTGCTCGAGGACCGCTACGCGCAGCAGATCCGCGACATGGCCGCCGGGACCGCCAAGGAGAACTGCGGCATCGACGTCCGCATCCTCCAGATCATCACCATCGCGCTGAACACGTTCGGGAAGGTCGGCGTCTCCGACCTCAACCGACAGTGCACCGGCTCGCTCCTGGGCGCAGGCACCGGCTCCTCGCACTGGATGAACGGTGGCGGGAACGCGGTCGACTTCTTCTCCTTCGACGACACGGCCACTACCGGCTGCGACGCGAACGCGCTGCAACTGCTGACGGTCCTGGACCCACAGGTGCCCCAGGGCTCCCGCGCCGGCCAGATCCAGTGCCGCTCGACCACGTATCAGCACATCACCCAGTTCGGTGACACCCCGAACCACCTGCACTTCGACGTCGCCTACGCCGACGGCCCCCTCACCACCGGATAACCGGACCCTTTCGACGTCGCACCCGCGGCGCCGATCACCCCGCACCACCCACCACGAAACGGAGCACACCATGTCTGCACTGCTCGCAGCAACGACCGACATCCTCACCACCGCGGGCGCGCTCGGCGCGGTCGTGCCGGATCCGGGCCCCGGGGGCATGCCCCCCGGGTTCGAGGCCTTCACCACGGTCATGGGCTGGGCCAAGTGGGTCGGCCTCGGCGTCGCCGTCGTCGGCCTGATCATCCTCGGCGTCACCATGACCGTCTCCGCCCGCCGCGGCGAAGGCGGCGAGATCGGCGGCTGGCTCGGACGCCTGCTCGTCGGCGTGATCATCGTGTCCGCCGCGTTCACGATCGTCGGCTTCCTGATGGGCGCGTAGCGTCCGGAGGAAACCGACCGCACCACCAACGAAAGGCACGACGTCATGAGCGACACGGAGAAGCGCAACCCGTTCACCAGTCGAGGATTCATCTTCGGAGCGATCGTCTTCGGAATCCTCGTTCTGGCCGCGATCCTGCTCGCCGTCACGTCCCTGGACAGTGGTGGCGGGCAGCGCACCGCCACGCCCGCCACCACTGCAACGCCCACCTCCGAGGCCTCAGAGCTCGACGCCGATGCTGCGAGCATCTGCGGCCTCCCTGGACTCGACGAGAGCGGCAGCCTCGCTGCCGCACCCGACGCGGAGTGGACCATCGTCGGGACCATGGCAGCGCCCTCCTCAGAGGATGCAGGGCCTGGCGTCGTCGACGCCGACGGAGTCCGCAGCTGCTACGCGCACACCGTGGAGGGCGCAGCCTTCGCCGTGGCGAATCTCTGGGCGATGGGGACGGACGGCCGTCTGAGCGATCTCGTCACCGAACGCCTCACCGTCCCCGGCCCCGGTCGAGACGCCGCGCTGGCCCGCGAGACCACTCAGAGCAACACCGGCCTGAGCTCCCAGATCGCCGGCGTGAAAGTCCTCGCCTACGACGGCCAGAACGCCACCATCGACATCGCCTTCCAGATCTCCGACGGACGTCTCATCAGCTTCCCCTACGCCCTCAGCTGGTCCGAGGGCGACTGGAAGTTCGTGCTCACCGACGACGGACTCCCCACCTTCCGCCCGGTCGCTCTGCAGAGCCTCGGCGGCTACCTCCCTTGGAGCGGCACCACATGACCCCAGTCCCCGACAAAGAGCCGTGCTCCGTCGTCGACGTTCTCTGCTGGACCGGAGAAGGCATCGGCAACGTCGTATCGCAGGCGTCGAACGACGCTCTGCAGCAGTTCGTCAACAACATCCTGGAGGGCTTCGGCAAAGCGGTTGTCTCGCTCGGCACCCTCTGGGTGAACGTTCCCTCCCCGGTGACTGTCGTCGACCGGGGAGGCGGCGTTAACGGCGGCGGCACACCGCCCCTGCCTGAGGCGTTCGAGACGATCCTCGGCTATGTGACGTGGGTCGCGGCGGGCCTCGCGGTCATGTCGCTCATCATCGCCGGCGTCATGATGAGCACCCGTCGCCGCCACGGCGACGGCGAGGCGCACATGGGACGCATCGGCGTCATCATCTTCGCCGTCTTCCTGCTCTCCTCCGCCTCAGCGCTCGTCACGGGGTTCCTACCCCTGGCGCTGCACCTCAACGAATCTTCGAGCGTCGTCGGCTGGGTGCAAGGGCAGCTCGAGTGGTACGCCGGAGGACTCGCGATCCTGTCGATCCTCGTCGCCGCCGGCCGCATGGTGTGGACGCAGCGCGCGGGCGAGTTGCGCACCCTCGCCCGGTCGGTACTGACGCTGATCGCCGTCGCCGGCGCGGGACTCGTCGTGATCCGTCTCGCCACGCAGGCAGGCGACGCCTTCTCGATCTGGATCCTCAACAACTCCACCGACTGCGACGTCACCAACGGTGAGAGCAACTGCTTCGGCACGAACATCTTCGCGATGATTTCGCTGACCGCAACGTCGGGTATCGGCCTCATCGGCTTGTTCCTCCTCGGCATCCTCGCCGTGCTCATGACCTACGTTCAGATCGCGCTCATGGTGTTCCGCGGCGCGATGCTCGTCGTCCTCGCCGGCATCTTCCCGATCGCCGCGGCCGCGACCAATACGGAAATCGGGCAGCAGTGGTTCAAGAAGACGATGGCCTGGACCCTCGCCTTCATCCTCTACAAGCCAGCCGCGGCAATCGTCTACGCGATCGCGTTCCGAATGACCGGCACTGATCTGTTCAAGTCGGACGGCACCGGGCTGTTCCAGATCGTCACGGGCCTCGCGCTGATGCTCATCGCGCTCGTGGCCCTGCCCGCGCTGATGCGCTTCCTCGTCCCCGCTGTCGCCTCGGTGGGCGGGGGCGGAGGAACGCCCGGCGGCGGTGGCTTCGGCTCCGCACCGTCCGGCAGTAGCGCCTCCGCAGGCAGCAAGGGGTCACCCGCTGCGACTCCGGCCGCCTCCGGTGCAGGCGGCGGCGCAGCAGCAGGCGGTGGCGCAGCTGGCGGAGCTGCGGCCGGCGGTGGTGCGGCAGCGGGCGGTGCGGCGGCAGGCGGTGGTGCCGCAGCCGCGGCAGGAGGCCCGATCGGTGTCGGCCTTGCGGTGGCAGGGAAGGCCGCCGAAGGCGCGAAGCACGCAGCAGGGGCGGTCAAGGCCGCCACGGACGACGCCACTGGCGGCAACGGAAGCGGGAAGTGATGAGCACCACGACTCCCACGCGCAGCGCTGAGGCGCCGCGCACGTACGGCAATTGGCGTCGCCCGCAGACTGCGGGACTCGGCGGCCTCGGACAGCTCGCCACGGGCGTGCTGTTCGTCGGCATCCTCTCCTCGATCATCGCGTCGATGTTCTCCGGCCTCGGGGCCGCGCTGATCGTCGCCGCGATCTTCGGCGGGATCTTGCTGACGGTTTCAGTGAAGGACAAGCACGGGCAGAGCGCCCTCGGAAGGACGGTGAATCGCGTGAACTGGATGCGGACGAAGGCCAAGGGAGCGAACGTCTACCGTTCCGGTCCCGCGGGTCGAGCGAAGTGGGGCACGTTCCAGCTCCCCGGACTGGCCGCGGCGTCGCAGCTTTCAGAGCACGAGGACTCGCATGGGCGCCGGTTCGCTCTCGTGCACGTCCCCTCGACCAAGCACTACACCGTCGTGATCGCCACGGAGCCCGACGGCGCCGCGCTGGTGGATCAGGAGCAGGTCAACAACCAGGTCGCGGAGTACGGGATCTGGCTTTCCAACCTCGGAGACGAGCCTGGCATCGAGGCAGCCTCCGTCACCGTCGAGACGGCCCCCGACACCGGTACGCGCCTGCGCTCGGAGGTCGAGGGGTCGATGGACCCGGATGCGCCGGAGTTCGCTCGAGCGATGCTCTCGGAGGTCGTGAGCAGCTACCCGGTCGGGTCGGCCACGATCCGCGCCTACGTCGCGATCACCTTCTCCTCCTTGTCTCGCATCGGCGGGAAGCGCCGCAACGCGAAGGAGGTCGCCGCCGACCTCGCCGCCCGCCTGCCCGGCCTGACGACGAGCCTTGCCGCGACAGGGGCCGGCGCTGCACGGCCGCTCGGTGCTCAGGAGCTGTGCGAGGTGATCCGGATCGCCTACGACCCCGCCGCCGCCGTCCTGATCGATGAGGCCCGCGCCTCGGGTGACGTGCCCGAGCTGTCCTGGACGGACGTCGGCCCCGCGGCCGCTGAGTCCCGGTGGGAGTCGTACCGGCACGACGGTGCCGTGTCGACGTCGTGGACGATGACCTCCCCGCCGCGCGGAGTCGTGCAGTCGGGGATCCTCGCGCGCCTGCTGGCTCCGCACCGCGACGTCGCCCGCAAGCGCGTCACCCTGCTCTACCGCCCCATCGACCCCGCCCGCGCCGCGGCGATCGTGGAGGCGGACCTGAACGCGGCGCAGTTCAACAACTCCGCGTCGACCAAGCCCACCGCCCGCTCGACCCTCTCCACCCGCTCCGCCCAGGCGACCGCGGCGGAGGAGGCCTCCGGGGCTGGCCTGCTCAACTTCGGCCTGATCGTCACCGCGACGACCACCGACGCTGTGCACGAGGCGGACGCGCGCGCGGCGATCGACTCGCTGACCGCTGCGGCGCGTCTTCGGGTGCGGCCGGCGTTCGGGTCGCAGGAGACCGTTTTCGCTGCTGGTCTGCCGCTGGGGCTCGTGCTCCCGCGTCACCTGCGCCTGCCCACCGAAGTGAGGGAGTCCCTGTGAGCCTGATCACCCGCCTGTTCTCCTCGAACAGCGACAACGAGCTCGAACCCGGCGAGGACGTCCTGCCCGACGGAGCGGTCACCGCCGCCCACGGCGATACGACGGGGGAGGAGCTGACCGACGACGGCCTGCCCACCGGTGCCGTGTCGTCCTCGGCAGAGCCCGGCACCGACACGACGGCACCCTCGCGGCGGGCTGCGCGCGGGCAGGGCGAAGCTCCGGCCCCGGTAGCAGCGGTCGCTCAGCGCCCGACGCTCACCAGAGAGCGCACCACCCCGCGCACCCGACGCCGAGAGGGGAAGAAGATCGAGATCCCGCACGGCGGGAAGAAGAAGAGCCAGGGGACGGCGCTGCGCCGTCCTCTGCGCCCGAGCATCCGCGGATGGCTCGGGCGCGGCGGTGGTGAAGCCGTCAACGTCACGGCCGCTGATGAGTTCCGCGGGACGACCGTGCAGGTGTGCGGGCTGTACCCGTTCTCGGTCGGGACGGGTACGCCGATGATCGGGGTGCCGCTAGGGAAGAACCTCTCTACCGGCGCCTCCGTCTGCTGCGACCCGATCAGCTGGTTCCAGCGCGCGAATCTCATCAGCAACCCCTCGATGTTCGTGCTCGGCAAGCCCGGCCTGGGGAAGTCCTCGCTGACCCGCCGCATGGCCGCCGGCCTCGCCGGGTACGGCACGATCCCGCTCGTGCTGGGCGACTTGAAGCCGGACTACGTGGATCTGATCGAAGCCCTCGACGGGCAAGTGATCCCTCTCGGCCGCGGCCGCGGTTACCTGAACATCCTCGATCCCGGCGAAGCGTCGGAGGCGGCGCAGCGCCTGCGCGATGAGGCCGACCGCTCGCTCGAGCGGGCCGACGCGCTCGCGCACCAGGTTGACGCGCTCGGCGTCTCCGACGACACTGCGGCGACGATCGCGGAGGTCGGTCGGCTCCGCAAGCACGCCGCGAAGGTGCAGCGACTCGCGCACCAGGTCCTCGCGGACGCCCACGGCCGCCGGCACACGATGGTCGCCGCGCTGCTGACGATCCTCCGCTCCCAGCCGCCGAGCGACCGGGAAGAGACGATCATCGACCGGGCGCTGAAGTACCTGGACGAGCACCACCAGGGCGTGCCGGTCCTCGCGGACCTGCTGCGCGTGATCCAGGAGGCGCCGGACGAGGTTCGTCAGGTCGCGTTGGACCGCGGCAACATCGAGAAGTACAAGGACGTCACCGAGAACCTCGAAGCCTCCCTCATCGGCCTCACCACCGGTGGACGCCTGGGCGAGGTGTTCTCGAAGCAGACGACCACGCCGATGCGCCGGGACCGGCCCGTCGTCTACGACGTGTCCTCGATCGACGACTCCGAAGGCGACCTCCAGGCCGCGATCCTCCTCGCCTGCTGGTCCGCCGGCTTCGGGACCGTCAACGTCGCGGCCGCCCTCGCGGACGCGGAGCTCGAACCGCAACGGCACTACTTCGTGATCCTGGACGAGCTGTGGCGGGCGCTGCGCGCGGGTAAGGGCATGGTCGATCGCGTCGACGCGCTCACCCGCCTGAACCGCGCCCGCGGCGTCGGCCTGGCGATGATCAGCCACACCATGTCCGACCTCCTCGCACTGGCCTCCTCGGAGGATCAGATGAAGGCGAAGGGCTTCGTGGAACGCTCCGGCATGGTCATCTGCGGCGGCCTCCCCGGTGCTGAGATGCCGCTGCTGACCTCGGCGGTGCCGATGTCGATCGCGGAACAGGGGATGCTCACCTCCTGGCAGGACCCGCCCGCCTGGGACCCCGTGTCCGGGCACGAGTCAGAGCCGCCCGGACGCGGCCGCTTCCTGATCAAGGTCGGCGGACGTCCCGGTATCCCGGTGCGCGTCGAGCTGACCGCAGCAGAGAAGGAGGTCAACGACACCAACAAGCTCTGGCACGCGACCTCCCGCGCCGGACGCGCAGCGGAGCCACTGCCCACCGATCCCGTGAACGTCGAGATCCTGCCGTGAGCGTCCTCGTCGCACTCGGCGCGAGCTGCGTCGCGGCCGGCGCCGGCGGCGCCGCGATCATCAGCGCGCTCCGAGCCCGTCAGCGGACGGCAGACCGCGATCGGTTCCTGCTCACCCTCTGCTGGACCGGCGTCGGGCTCATGGCGAGCTTCGTCGCCTGGGACCAGTGGGACCGGGTGATCGCGTGAGCTGCCCGTCGACGCTCGCCTTCGAGGGCTACCGCTGGACCTGCCAGCGGTCCGCCCCGGGGGAGCACGGCTTCCACGCGACCGACCTCCCCGTCTCCTTCGCGGAGCGGGGCCTCGCGGTCCTCTCCTGGGGGACCTCGCACCAAGCACCCGCCGACGACTGCACCCCGCGGTGGGCCGTCCCGATCTACACGGAGGAGTCCGCATGAGCGCCACCGCCAACAACCGCCGCCGCGAGCCTGGCAAGGCCAATAACGACGCCCTGATGCTCGGCGCAGCCCTCGTGGCGATTGCTGCGATCGGCATCGTCTGGGTGGCCGTCGCGGTCGGTTCCAAGCTCGACGGAGTGAACGAGGGCTTGCCCTCGGACCCGTTCGAGATCCTGTCGGGGCTTGCCCGCGGCACGGTCACCTGGTCCTCGTCCGCGACGATGATCGCCGCGGCCGGCGGCGGCGTCATCGTCCTCGTCGCTCTGTGGTTCCTCTGGATGAGGGCACTCGGCCGCAAGGGTCGCGCGAACGTCGACCGGGCTGCCCGCTACATGGCGACCGAACGAGACTTGGCGCCGATGCTGAGCAAGGAGGCGATGAAGAAGTCCAAGCGCCTGGGTGTTGACGGCTCGCCCGGCGTGCCAGTGGGGCGGCTCGTGTCGACGGGGAAGATGCTTTACGCCTCGTTCGAGGACATGATCACCGTCGTCGCCGGCCCCCGCGTCGGGAAGTCGACGTCGCTGGTCATCCCGGCGATCATCGCCGCCCCGGGCGCAGTCGTCACGACCTCGAACAAGCGCGACGTGCTCGACGCGACCCGTGACGTCCGCGAGAAGGACGGACCCGTGTGGGTGTTCGACCCGCAGCGCGTCGCCCGCGAGGACCCGATCTGGTGGTGGAACCCGCTGTCCTACGTCACCGACGATGTACGCGCCGCGAAACTCGCGCAGTACTTCGCCTCCGGATCCCGAGCGACGGACGCGAAAACGGACGCCTTCTTCGACGGCGCCGGACAGAACCTCCTCGCCGGCATGCTGCTCGCCGCAGCGGTCGGGCAGAAGTCGATCAGCCAGGTGTTCGCGTGGCTCACCGACGTCACCAACGAGGAGCCCGTACGACTGCTGCGCTCCGGCGGATACCCGATGACCGGCGACGCGGTGCTCGGGATCATCCAGTCCACCGAGAAGCTGCGCGGGTCGGTCTACTCGACCGCGCAGGAGATGGCGGCGTGCTTGAAGAACACGCAGGTCGCGGACTGGGTGAACCCCCGCGGCACCGCCGACCCGCGGGCGCAGTTCGACGCGGCAGAGTTCGTTCGCGGCTCCGGCACGCTCTACTCCCTGTCGAAGGAGGGCGCCGGCACCGCCGGGCCCCTCGTCACCGCGCTCACCGCCGCCACTCTCGAGGCGGCGACCGACCTCGCCGACACCTCGCCCGGCGGACGGCTCCGCACGCCGCTCGTCGGGATCCTCGATGAGGCCGCGAACGTGTGCAGGTGGCGGGACCTCCCGGACCTGTACTCGCACTTCGGCTCCCGCGGGATCCCGATCATGTCGGTGTTCCAGTCCTGGTCGCAGGGCGTCGCCGTGTTCGGCAAGGAGGGCATGTTGAAGCTGTGGAGCGCGTCAAACGCGTTCCTCTACCTCGGCAGCGTCAAGGAGAACGACTTTCTTCAAAACGTCTCCGAGCTCGTCGGTGACTACGACCGCGAAACGACCTCCGCCAGCTACAACAAGGGCGTCCGCTCAACCTCGACCGCCTTGAAGCGCGAACGG
>NZ_PSUU01000038.1:0-37480 GCF_002932015.1 Rathayibacter sp. AY1H3 | reverse complement strand
GGAGTGGTGTGCGGACGGGGAGGCGGGGGCGGGGAGGAGCGATCCTCCCCGCCCCCGCCCGACGGATCAGAGTCCGACGTCGCCGGCCTTGAGGAAGCCGGAGTCGACGAGGACCGACTGCACGTCGTCCTTCGTGACGACCTGCGGCTCCAGCAGGTAGGACGGGACGACCTTCTCGCCGTTGTCGTAGGTCTCGGTGTCGTTGACCTCGGGCTCCTCGCCCGCGACGATCGACTGCACCATCTGGAAGACGCGGTCGCCGAGGGTGCGGGTGTCCTTCCAGACCGTCATGGACTGCTCGTCGGCGAGGATCGCCTTGACGTTGGCCTTGTCGGCGTCCTGGCCGGTGATGACCGGGTAGTCGGCGCCGGGGGTGTAGCCGGCCGACTTCAGCGAGGCCTCGATGCCGATGGCCAGGCTGTCGTTGGGGGAGAGCACGACGTCGACCTTCTGGCCGCCGGTGTAGAAGGACGAGAGGCGGTTGTCCATCTCGGACTGCGCCTTGTCGGAGGCCCAGCCCTGGATGCCGATCGAGGCCCAGTCGTCGTCCGACGCGGGCGACTTGCCCGAGGGGACGGTGAGCTTGCCGCTCTCGATGTAGGGCTGCAGGACGTCCCACGCGCCGGAGAAGAAGAACTTCGCGTTGTTGTCGTCGGGGCTGCCGGCGAAGGGCTCGAGGGTGAAGGGACCCGCGGCGTTCTTCAGGTCGAGGGTCGACTCGATGTACTGGCCCTGGAGCTGGCCGACCTTGTAGTTGTCGAAGGTCGCGTAGTAGTCGACGTCCGCGGTGCCGTTGATGAGACGGTCGTAGGCGATGACGGTGGCGTTCTGCTTCTTCGCCTCGGCGAGGACGGGCGCGAGGGCCTCGCCGTCGATCGCGGCGATGACCAGGATCTTGGAGCCGCCGGCGATCTGGTTCTGGATCTGCGAGATCTGCTGATCGGTCTTGTTGTCGGCGTACTGGAGGTCGACGGTGCAGCCGTCGCCCTCGAGCTGCGACTGGAGGCCTTCGCCGTCGTTGATCCAGCGCTCGAGGCTGCGCGTGGGCATCGAGATGCCGACGGTGCAGTCGCCTTCCGCGCCGGCGCCGGCAGCGGCGCCTCCGGAGTTGGCGGGGCTCGCGGAACAGGCCGCGAGGCCGAGGGAGATGATGCCGGCGGCGGCCAGCGTGGTGATGCCGCGGGAGAACTTCATGGAGTGCATTCCTCTCTGAAAGCAGTGTCCGAGGGAGAGGACGACAAGAGGCGTGCACGTGTGGCGCACGTCGTCGTGTCGTCGCCCGGGAGGGCGGGAGAGCCCCGAGGGGCTTTGTCCACGGAGAGAACATATTCTTTCGATCGGGGGGAGTAAAGCGCGGGCGGCGAATTTGTCCAGGCGATGCCGAAATGTGATCTTCGGGACGTCGACCCCCGCCGTTGCTGGGGGAGAACGCTCTCACCGCTCGGCTCCCGCCCGGCTCGCGCCCCTCCGCCGGGCGCCCGCCGCCGTCCGCGTGAGGGAAACGCGAGGACTCCGGGCCGGGCCGTAGGGGAACCGTGAGGACCGCTCCGACGGGCCCCCGCGAGGTGTTGCATCGCTTCCTGTGCCGCTTCCCGGCAGGCGTCCGGTCCCGGGCGTCGTCCGCTCCCCGGATGGAGTCCTCCGTGCTCGACCTCGCCTACCTCCTCGGCGTGCTTGCCCTCTTCTCGCTCATCGCTCTCGCCGCGAAGGGGGTCGAGCGGCTGGGCGGACCGCCCCCCTCGGCGACCCGCGGGACCCGCGAGAAGGAGGCGGGCCGGTGATCGTCTTCGACGCCCTCGCGGCCGTGCTGGCGCTCGCCGCCGTCGTCTACCTCGTCGCGGCCCTGATCCGACCGGAGCGCTTCTGATGGATCCGCTCCTCGCCGTCCTCCAGGTCGCGACCGTCGGCCTGGCCGTCGCCCTCCTCCACCGCCCCCTCGGCGACCACATGTTCCGCGTCTACACCTCGACGCGCGACCTCGCCCTCGAGCGCGGCGTCTACCGCCTCATCGGCGTCGACTCCGCGGGCGAGCAGAGCTGGCGCGCCTACCTCCGGGCCGTGCTGGCCTTCTCGCTCGTCGGCGTGCTCCTGCTCTACGGGATGCAGCGCCTCCAGGCGGTTCTGCCCGGCTCCCTCGGCCTGCCCGCGGTGCCGGAGGGGCTGGCGTTCAACACCGCCGTCTCGTTCGTCACCAACACCAACTGGCAGTCCTACTCCCCGGAGGCGACCCTCGGCTTCGCGGTGCAGCTCGGCGGCCTCGCCGTGCAGAACTTCGTCTCGGCGGCCGTGGGCCTGGCCGTGGCGGTGGCGCTGATCCGCGGATTCGCGCGCCGCTCCTCCGGAACGCTCGGCAACTTCTGGGTCGACCTCGTGCGCGGCACGCTGCGCCTCCTGCTGCCCCTCGCGGTGGTGGCGGCGGTCGTGATGATCGCGGGCGGCGTGATCCAGAACCTGAACGGCCCGCTGACGGTGACCACGCTCACCGGCGGCGAGCAGAGCATCCCGGGCGGCGCGGTGGCCTCGCAGGAGGCGATCAAGCTGCTCGGCACCAACGGCGGCGGCTACTTCAACGCCAACTCCGCGCACCCGTTCGAGAACCCCTCGGCGTGGGTGTCGCTGCTGCAGATCGTGCTGATCCTCGCGATCCCGTTCTCGCTGCCGCGCACCTTCGGCCGGATGGTCGGCGACGTGCGGCAGGGCCGCGCGATCCTCGCGGCGATGGCGACGATCTTCGTCGTGTCGCTCGCGGCCCTCACCGCGCTGGAGGCGGCGGGCGGCGGATCCGCGGCGCAGGCCGCCGGAGCCGCGATGGAGGGCAAGGAGACGCGCTTCGGCATCGCCGGCTCCGCCCTCTACGCGACCGCCTCGACGCTCACCTCGACCGGCGCCGTCAACGCGATGCACGACTCCTTCACCGCGCTCGGCGGCATGCTGCCGATGCTCAACATGATGCTCGGCGAGGTCGCCCCCGGCGGCGTCGGCTCGGGCCTCTACGGGATGCTCGTGCTCGCGGTGCTGGCCGTGTTCGTCGGCGGGCTGCTGGTCGGCCGGACGCCCGAGTACCTGGGAAAGAAGCTCGGCCCGCGCGAGATCAAGCTCGCGAGCCTCTACATCCTCGTGACGCCGACGCTCGTGCTGGCCGGCACGGCCCTGAGCTTCGCGATCCCGGCGGTGCGGGAGGACGTGGAGAGCACGTCGATCCTGAACCCCGGGCTGCACGGGCTCTCGGAGGTGCTCTACGCCTTCACCTCCGCGTCCAACAACAACGGCTCGGCGTTCGCGGGGCTGACGGCGAACACGCCCTGGCTGAACACGGCGCTCGGCGTCGCGATGCTCCTCGGCCGCTTCCTCCCGATCCTGCTGGTGCTCGCCCTGGCCGGCTCGCTCGCGGCGCAGTCGCCGGTGCCCTCCAGCGCCGGCACGCTGCCCACCCACCGGCCGCAGTTCGTCGGCCTCCTCGTGGGCGTCACGGTCGTCGTGACCGCGCTCACCTACTTCCCCGTACTCGCGCTGGGCCCCCTGGCGGAAGGACTGCGACTCCGATGACCACTGCACTCACCGAGGCCCCCGCGGAACCCGCGCGCCCCACCCGCGCCGCCCTCGGGCCGCGCCAGCTCGCCTCCGCCCTCCCCGGAGCGCTGCGCAAGCTCGATCCGCGCCTGATGTGGCGCAACCCCGTGATGTTCATCGTCGAGGTCGGCGCCGCGCTGACCACGGTGCTGGCGATCGCCGAGCCGTTCCTCGGCGGGCCGGAGGAGTCGGGCGGATCGACTGTGCCCGGCACCTTCACGGCCGGCATCGCGATCTGGCTCTGGCTCACCGTGGTGTTCGCGAACCTCGCGGAGTCGGTGGCCGAGGGCCGCGGCAAGGCGCAGGCCGAGAGCCTGCGCGCCACCCGCACCAGCACTCCGGCCCGGCGCGTGACGGACTACGACCCCGCGGACCCCTCCGCCCTGTCGGCCCGCCTGGTCGAGGTCTCCTCGGCCGAGCTGCAGCTGGGCGACGTGGTCGTGGCGGAGGCGGGCGACCTCGTCCCCGGCGACGGCGACATCGTCTGGGGCATCGCCTCCATCGACGAGTCGGCGATCACGGGCGAGTCGGCGCCGGTCGTCCGCGAGAGCGGGGGCGACCGCAGCGCGGTGACGGGCGGCACGCGAGTGCTCTCGGACCGGATCGTGGTGCGCATCACCTCGCGGCCGGGCGAGACCTTCGTCGACCGTATGATCGGCCTGGTCGAGGGCGCGTCGCGGCAGAAGACGCCGAACGAGATCGCGCTCGACATCCTCCTGGCGAGCCTCTCGATCGTGTTCGTCGTGGTCGTGCTGACCCTGAACCCGATCGCCTCGTTCGCAGGAGCCTCCGTGAGCGTCCCGGTGCTGGTCGCCCTGCTCGTCTGCCTCATCCCGACCACCATCGGCGCCCTCCTCTCGGCCATCGGCATCGCCGGCATGGACCGGCTCGTGCAGCGCAACGTTCTCGCGATGTCCGGCCGGGCGGTGGAGGCGGCGGGCGACGTCACGACGCTCCTGCTCGACAAGACGGGGACCATCACCTACGGCAACCGCCGCGCGGTGGCGTTCCTCCCCCTCGACGGAGTGGCGCAGGCCGCCCTCGTCGACGCGGCCGCCTCCTCCTCGCTCAGCGACCCGACGCCCGAGGGGAAGTCGATCGTCGACCTCGCGGGCGACTCGGGCCGCCCCGCCGTCGAGCCCGCTCAGGCCGCCGTGGTGCCGTTCACCGCGCAGACCCGGATGAGCGGGCTCGACCTCCCCGACGGCTCCTCCATCCGCAAGGGCGCCGGCTCGGCCGTGCGCGCCTGGGTGGAGGAGGAGGGGCCGCTGCCTTCCGCGGTCGCGGCGCGCCTCACGGTGCTCGTCGACGGCGTCTCGGAGAGCGGCGGCACGCCCCTGGTCGTCGCGGTGAAGGACGCCCACGGCGCCCGCCTGCTCGGCGTCGTGCACCTGAAGGACGTGGTGAAGGACGGGCTCGCCGAGCGCTTCTCGGAGCTGCGCGCGATGGGCATCCGCACCGTGATGATCACGGGCGACAACCCGCTGACCGCGAAGGCGATCGCGGCGGAGGCGGGAGTCGACGACTACCTCGCCGAGGCGACCCCCGAGGACAAGCTCGCCCTGATCCGGCGCGAGCAGGAGGGCGGCGCGCTGGTCGCGATGACCGGCGACGGCACCAACGACGCCCCGGCCCTCGCGCAGGCCGACGTGGGCGTGGCGATGAACACCGGCACCTCGGCGGCGAAGGAGGCGGGCAACATGGTCGACCTCGACTCCGACCCCACCAAGCTCATCGACATCGTGCGGATCGGCAAGCAGCTGCTGATCACCCGCGGCGCGCTCACCACGTTCTCGATCGCGAACGACGTGGCGAAGTACTTCGCGATCATCCCGGCGATGTTCGCGGGGGTCTTCCCCGGGCTCGCGGTGCTGAACGTGATGCAGCTGCACTCGCCGGCCTCGGCGATCCTCTCGGCGATCGTGTTCAACGCGCTGGTGATCGTCGTGCTGATCCCGCTCGCGCTGCGCGGAGTGGCGTACCGCCCGGTCGCCGCCTCGCGCATCCTCAGCCGCAACCTCCTGGTCTACGGGTTGGGCGGAGTGATCGCTCCGTTCCTCGGGATCAAGCTCGTCGACCTGATCGTCGCCGCGATCCCCGGCTTCTGACCCGCCCGTCCCGACCACCGAAGACAGAGAGAAGAGACCATGTTCCGTCCCTACGGTGTCGCGCTGCGCGCGATGATCGTGCTCACCGTGCTGCTGGGAGCGGCGTACCCGCTCGCGGTGCTCGGGATCGGGCAGCTCGCCCTGCCCGCCCAGGCGAACGGCTCGCTGCTGCGCCAGGACGGCGCGGTGATCGGCTCGTCGCTGATCGGCCAGTCGTTCACGGACGCCGACGGAGCGCCCCTGCCGGAGTGGTTCCAGTCGCGTCCCTCCGCCGCGGGCTACGACGCCGCGGCCTCGACCGGCAGCAACCTCGGCCCCGAGAACGCCGACCTGGTCGCGTCCGTCGAGGAGCGCCGGGCCGCGATCGCGGCCTTCGAGGGCGTCGACCCGGCCGCGGTTCCGGCCGATGCGCTGACCGCCTCCGCCTCGGGGCTCGACCCCGCGATCAGCCCCGCCTACGCGCAGCTGCAGGCGCCCCGCGTCGCCGCCGCCCGCGGGCTCGACGTGAGCGCCGTGCGCGCGCTGGTCGACGAGCACACCGCGGGCCGCGAGCTCGGGTACCTCGGCGAGCCGACGGTGGACGTGCTCGAGCTCAACGCCGCTCTCGCGCGGCTGTGACCGCTCCGGTGGCGCCTCCGGCTCGTAGAATCGCGATCGGCTCGTCGGGACCGTCCGATCGAGCGGATCGACGCCGGACCCGCGAGCCCGGGACACCCCGGAGCCGCGAGCACGAGGGGAGGCCGGGAGCATGACGAAGGGCCGCCTGCGCGTGCTCCTCGGAGCCGCGCCCGGAGTGGGCAAGACCTACACGATGCTCGAGGAGGGCCGCCGGCTCGCCGCCGAGGGCCGCGACGTCGTGGTGGCCGTGGTCGAGACGCACGGCCGCACTGCCACCGCCGCGATGGTCGAGGGGCTGGAGGTCGTGCCGAGGAGGGCCGTCGAGCACCGCGGCGTGCTGCTCGACGAGATGGACCTCGACGCGGTGCTCGCCCGCCGGCCCGACGTCGCGCTGGTCGACGAGCTCGCGCACACCAACGCCCCCGGCTCCCGGCACGAGAAGCGCTGGGAGGACGTCAGGACGCTCCTCGACGCCGGCATCACCGTCTTCTCGACCGTGAACATCCAGCACATCGACTCGCTCAACGACGTCGTGCACGCGATCACCGGAGCGCCGCAGCGCGAGACGATCCCGGACGCGGTCCTCCGCGCCGCCGACCAGATCGAGGTCGTCGACCTGGCGCCCCAGGCGCTGCGCGACCGCCTCGCCGACGGCCACGTCTACCCGCCCGAGCGCATCGACGCGGCGCTGTCCAATTACTTCCGGCTCGGCAACCTGACCGCCCTGCGCGAGCTCGCGCTGCTCTGGCTCGCCGACGAGGTCGACAGCGCGCTCCGCGACTACCGCGTCGAGCACGGCATCGACAGCACCTGGGAGGCGCGCGAGCGCGTGGTCGTGACCCTCACCGGCGGGCCGGAGGGGGAGACCCTGCTGCGGCGCGGCGCGCGGATCGCGGCCCGCGCCTCCGGGGGCGACCTGCTCGCCGTGCACGTGGTGACCCCCGACGGCCTCCGCACTCCCCGGCCGCACGTGCTCGAGGCGCAGCGGGTGCTGGTCGAGAAGCTCGGCGGCAGCTACCACCAGGTGGTCGGCGAGGACGTGCCGCGGACGCTGGTCGAGTTCGCCCGCTCGGTGAACGCGACGCAGCTGGTGATCGGCGTGAGCAGGCGGAGCCGTTTCGCCTCGGCGCTGACGCCCGGCACCGCGTCGACGGTGATCCGCGAGTCCGGCAACATCGACGTGCACATCGTCAGCCACTCCGCCGCCGGGCGCACCGCGGTGCTGCCGAGGCTCGACGGGGCCCTGACTCTGCGGCGCCGCCTCCTGGGACTGGCCCTCGCCCTCGTGGGCGGCCCGCTGGTGACCTGGCTGCTCTCGAGCCTCCGCAGCGACGAGTCGATCACGAGCGACGTGCTCTCGTACCAGCTGCTGGTGGTGGTGGTCGCGCTGGTCGGCGGGCTCTGGCCGGCCCTCTTCGCGGCCGTGCTCTCGGGGCTGACCCTCGACTTCTTCTTCGTCGATCCGCTCTACACGATCACCGTCGACGAGCCTCTGCACGCGCTGGCGCTGGTGCTCTACGTGCTCAACGCGGCGCTCGTCAGCGCCGTGGTCGACCGCGCGGCCAGACGGGCGCGGGCCGCCAAGCGCTCGGGGGCGGAGTCGGAGCTGCTGGCGACGATCGCCGGTGGCGTGATCCGCGGGCAGGGGGCGCTGCAGGCGATCCTCGAGCGCTCGCGCGAGGCGTTCGGGCTGACCGGCGTGCGGCTGCTGCGCGGCGGCGAGCTCGTCGCGGCGGACGGCGAGCCGCAGCCGGAGGGCGATCCCGCGCGCATCGCGGTGGGCGAGGGCGCGGTGCTCGAGCTGCACGGCCGCGAGCTGGAGGGGAGCGAGCGGCGACTGCTCCAGGTCGTCGCCGCCCAGCTGGACTCGGTGCTCGAGAACGCGGCCCTCAGCGAGACGGCCAGCTCCCTCGCTCCGCTGGCCGAGACCGACCGGGTGCGCAGCGCCCTGCTCTCGGCCGTCAGCCACGACCTGCGCCGGCCCCTCGCCGCGGCCACCGCGGCGGTCAGCGGTCTGCGCTCGCCCGAGGTGGTCTGGAGCGAGCGCGACCGGGAGGAGCTGCTCGCCACCGCCGACGAGAGCCTCACCGTGCTCGCCGCGCTGGTCACCGACCTGCTCGACGTGACGCGGCTGGAGGCGGGGGCGCTCGCCGTGGCGCTCGCCCCGCTCGACGCCGCCGACGTGGTGCTCCCCGCGCTCGACGAGCTCGGGCTCGGTCCCGGCGAGGTCGACCTCGACCTCGATCCGGAGGGCCCGGCGCTGCTCGCCGACGCGGTTCTGCTGCAGCGCGTCGTGGTCAACCTGCTCGCGAACGCCGTCCGCTACGCGCCGTCCGGCACCCGGGTGCGCGTGGCCGCCAGCGCCTTCGGCGGGAGCGCGCAGCTGCGGATCGTCGACCACGGCCCCGGGGTGCCCGAGGAGCGGCGCGCCGAGATCTTCGTGCCGTTCCAGCGGCTCGGCGACGACGACAACCTCACGGGCCTGGGCCTCGGCCTCGCGCTCTCGAAGGGGTTCACGGAGGGGATGGGCGGCACGCTCGAGACGGAGGACACTCCGGGGGGCGGGCTGACGATGGTGGTGACGCTGCCGCTGGCGAAGGAGACTGCTGTCGCTGCTCCTGCGGCTCACGTCGCTCCCGCCGCCCCGCACGACGGCGGGTCGGGCGCCGCCCCGCACGAGGACTCCGGAGGAGCCGCATGAAGATCCTGATCGCCGACGACGACCCGCAGATCCTGCGCGCCCTGCGCATCACCCTCACCGCCCGCGGATACGACGTGGTGACGGCCGGCGACGGCACCGAGGCGATCAACCGCGCGGTGGACGAGCATCCGGACCTCTACATGATCGACCTCGGCATGCCCCGGCTCGACGGGGTCGAGGTCATCCACGGACTGCGCGGCTGGACGAGCGCGCCGATCCTGGTGGTGTCGGGGCGGACGGGCGCGGCCGACAAGGTGGGCGCGCTCGACGCCGGCGCGGACGACTACGTGACCAAGCCGTTCTCGATGGACGAGGTCCTCGCGCGCATCCGGGCCCTCTCGCGGCGGGTGCAGCCGGCCGACGGCGAGCCGCTGGTCGTGATCGGCGAGGTGACCGTGGACCTGGTGGCCAAGAGCGCGACGCGGGACGGCGTCTCCGTGCGGCTCACCCCGACCGAGTGGCAGGTGCTCGAGATCCTCATCCGCAACGCGGGCAAGCTGGTCACCCGCCGCTCGCTGCTGGCCGAGATCTGGGGCCCCGCGCACGTCACCGACACCGGCTACCTGCGCCTCTACCTCGCGCAGCTGCGCAAGAAGCTCGAGCCCGACCCCGCGCATCCGCGGCACCTGCTGACCGAGGCGGGCATGGGCTACCGCTTCGTGCCCTGACCGGCCTGTGCTCGGCGGGGGGAACCCCGGACCGTCGAGGGAGCCCGCTGGTCGTGGCTCCCTCGACGGTCCGGGATCGCCTCGGCGGAGGGGGCAGGTCACCAGTCGTGGACGGTGCCGTCGGCGAGGCGGTTGAAGGGCAGGTACGCGCGCACGTAGGGGTACTTCCCGGCGGCGTCGACGTCGAGCTCCACGCCCAGACCGGGGGCGTCGCCCGGGTGCAGCCGTCCCTCGCTCCAGGTGAACGACTGCTGGAAGACGCTGTCGGTCCGCTCGCCGTGCTTCATGTACTCCTGGATCCCGAAGTTGTGGATCGCCAGGCCCAGGTGCATCGCGGCCGCCATGCCCACCGGGGAGACGTCGGTGGGTCCGTGCATCCCGGACTTGATCTGGTACTGCGCGGCGTGGTCGAGGATCCTCCGGAGGTGGGAGACGCCTCCGGTGTGCGTGACCGCGCTCCGGATGTAGTCGATCAGCTGCTCGCGGATGAGGAGCTGGTAGTCCCAGACGGTGTTGAAGACCTCGCCGATCGCCAGGGGCGTGGTGGTGTGCTGCCGGACGAGGCGGAGGGCCTCCTGGTTCTCGGCGGGCGTGCAGTCCTCGAGCCAGAAGAGGTCGTACGGCTCGAGGGACTTGCCGAGGGCCGCGGCCTGGATCGGTGTCATCCGGTGGTGGCCGTCGTGGAGGAGGGGGAGCCCCGGCCCGAACTCGTTGCGGACGGCCTCGAAGACGCGGGGGACGTGGCGCAGGTAGGCGCGGGTGTCCCAGTCCTCCTCGGTCGGCAGGCCGCCGCGCTGCGCCGGCTCGTGGTCGTAGCGCACACCGGCGTTGCCCTCGAGGACGGCGTTGGAGGCGATGCCGTAGATCGAGGTCAGCCCCGGCACCGCGGTCTGCACGCGGATCGCGCGGTACCCCTGCTCCTGGTGCTCGCGGATGCTGTCGAACAGCTCCGCGTCCGTCCGCCCGGACGCGTGGCCGTAGGCGAGCAGGCCGGTGCGGGACGCGCCTCCGAGCAGCTGGTAGAGCGGCATGCCCGCGGCCTTGCCCTTGATGTCCCAGAGGGCGGTGTCGACCGCCGCGATCGCCGCCATCGTGACCGGCCCGCGGCGCCAGTAGGACGACCGGTAGAGGAACTGCCAGGTGTCCTCGATGCGCGAGGCGTCGCGACCGAGGAGCAGCGGCACGACGTGGTCGGCGAGATAGGAGACCACGGCGAGCTCGCGGCCGTTGAGGGTCGCGTCGCCGAGGCCGGTCAGCCCGTCGTCGGTCGTGAGCTTGAGGGTGACGAAGTTGCGGTCGGGACTGGTGACGACGACCTCGGCCTTGTCGATCTTCATGGGATGCCTTTCGTGGTGGGGGATCGGGTCAGGGGTTCCGGCCGGGAGCGCGGTCCATCGAGAACGCGGCGGTCGAGAGGCCGGGCGCCACGGGCGCGGCCTGTCCCGTGCTCTCGCGGCGCTCGGTTATTTCGGCGACGATCTGCGCGTGCCGACGGTCGGTCAGCGGGTAGAACGCCATGATCAGCACCGCGAGCAGGGCCGCGACGGCCGGGATGAGGCCGGCGGCGGCGCGGATGCCCCACTCGGCGTGCTCGCTCTGCTCCGCGGCCCCGGCCACGTAGCCGCCCCAGGCCAGCGCGTACGCGGCGAGGGCGCCTCCGACCGCCTGGCCGGTCTTGCGGGTGAAGGAGAACAGGGCGTAGATCGTGCCCTCGGAGCGGATGCCGGTCTTCCACTCCCCGTACTCGACGGTGTCCGCCTCGATCGCCCAGACGAGCATGTTGACGAGCTGGATGCCGACGTAGGCGAGGACCAGTCCGCCGAAGCCGACCGCCACCGCGTCGCCCGGGGCGAGGAAGACGACCGTTCCGCCGCTGATCAGGACCCCGACTCCGGCCATGTAGGCGTTGCGCTTGCCGAACCGCCGCACGATCGTCGGGACGAGGGCGGCCAGGCCGAAGGTCAGGGCGAGCTGGATCAGCGACATCGCGGCGTAGAGCTGGACCGATCCGAGCACGTCGCGCAGGTAGTAGAGCTGCACGGTCTGGAGCGCGAGCGTCCCGGTGAGGAACAGGAACGAGCTGAGGCAGAGGAAGAGCAGCGGCCGGTTGGAGCGGAGGGTCGTCATGCTCTGACGGAACGTGACGTGCGCGACGTCGCGCTGGACCCGCTCCTTCGCGGTCAGGATCGTGAAGAGGTAGAGCGCGGAGCCGACGACGACGAAGCTCAGCGTGACGATCGAGAAGAGCGACTGCAGATCGGCGCCGGGGACGACCAGCGGGGCCATGAAGGTGCCGAGCCCGGCCCCCACGATCGCGCCGCCGATGGCGCGGGCGCTGGCGAGCTTCGCGCGCTCGGTGCCGACCTGCGTCATCGCTCCGGCGAGCGAGCCGTAGGGGATGTTGACGAGGCTGTAGGCGAGGCCGAGCGCGGCATAGCTCAGGTAGGCGTAGAGCAGGGTTCCGCTCTCGCCGATCTGCGGGACGGAGAAGGTCGCGGCCGAGAGCAGCAGGAGCGGGACCGACCCGAACATCAGGAAGGGCCGGAACTTGCCGAAGCGCCTGCTGTAGGTGCGGTCCACGACCCGGCCGGCGAAGACGTCGGCGAACGCGTCGAAGATCCGCACGACGAGCAGCAGCGTGCCCGCCGCGGCCGCGGAGATCCCGGCGACGTCGGTGTAGTAGACGAGCAGGAACATCGTGGCGGTGGTGAAGGCGAGGTTGTTCGCCGTGTCGCCGGCGCCGTAGCCCACGATGCTCAGCTTGGAGAGCTTCTCAGCGGCGGGCGCTCCGGGCGCGGTGGTGCGGGGGGTCATGCGGGCTCCTTTACCCGGGCGCGGACCCGTCGGGGATCCGCGCCGCATCGAGACGGTGCGAAGGTGGCAATCGGTTGCCGACGGTGCCGGAAGGCACCGCGCGGAGAGGCGGGGTGGAGGTCTAGGCCGCCTGAGCGGCGACCGCGGCGACGAGGGCCGGGTCGTCGACGAGGCGCGGGTCGACGAGCCGCAGCAGCGCCTCGAGGGGCCGGGCGGAGCCGAGGGCGCGGTCGAGGGCGGGGCGCTGCGCGTCGGGCAGGCGGTCGCCCTGGAGCAGCAGTGCGATCCAGTCGGCGACGGCACGGAGGGAGGCGGCTCCGTCGTGTCCGCCCGCGCGCTCGGCGAGGAGCACGGGCGCGATCCGGATGCGGAGCTTGGCGGTCGCGTCGGCGCCGATCTGCTCGAGGCGGTGCTCGATCCGGGGGTTGCCGAAGCGCCCGAGGAGGGCGGCGCAGTAGGCGTCCGCGTCGAGACCGGCGGGGAGGCCGGCCGCCGCCTCCGCCCAGAACGCCTCGACGGCGCTCCGGCAGGCGGGGTCGGCGATCGCCTCCGCGACGGTGGCGCGGCCCCGCCGGCGGCCGGTGGCGGCGAGGAGCGTGTGCGCGCCGTTGAGGAGTCGCAGCTTGCGCCGCTCGAAGGGCTCGATGTCGTCCACGAAGCGGGCTCCGGCGCGCTCCCAGGCGGGCCGGCCGGCGGGGAAGCCGCCGCAGAGGACCCAGTCGCGGAACGGCTCGGTCACGACGGACGCGGCGTCGCTGATGCCGGTGAGCTCGGCCGCCGCCTCCCGGTCCGCCGCCGTGGTCGCCGGGGTGATCCGGTCGACGGAGGTCGACACGAACGAGACGGTGCGGTCGATCCAGTCGGCGAGCGACGGGTCGAGCCGCTCGGCGAGCAGGAGCAGTCCACGGCGCACGAGAGGGCCGTTGCCGGAGAGGTTGTCGCAGGGGACGACGGCGAGCGGGCCGGAGTCGGCGTCGCGCCGGGCGGTGAGGCCGAGGAGGAGGCGGCCGAGCGCGGTCGTCGGCGCTCCTCCCGATCGGAGGGCGGCGAGGTCGCTCCGGACGGCGGGGTCGTCCAGGTCGGGGCCGCCGTCCGCGGCGAGACGGTACCCGGCCTCCGTGATCGTCAGCGTGACGATCGCCGTCGCCGGAGCCGCGACGAGCTCGACGAGACGCGCGACCTCCGCGCCGTCGACCGCCTCGACGATGCTGCCCACGACCGTCGCCGAGTCGCCCTCGGGTCCGCGCTCGATCAGCGTGAACAGGCCGTCCTGCGCGGCGAGCTCCTCGGCCGCGCGGGGGCTCCGGCCGGTGAATGCGGCGATGCCCCACTCGTGGTCGTCGTCGACGGCGTGCGTGTACCAGGCCTGATGCGCTCGGTGGAAGGCGCCGAGGCCGAGGTGGACGATGCGGACGGGAGCCGCCGGCAGGCCCGTGGATGCGCGATCGAGCGCGCCTCCTCCGCCGTGCCCGCTCACAGCTTGAAGACCTTCCGCGGCTGGGCGTCGACGAGGTCCAGGATGACGGCGCTCGCCGTCTCGGAGTCGATGCGCCCCTCGGCGACCAGGCGCGCGAGGAACGCGGCGTCCAGCCTCCGCGCCATGTCGTGACGGGCCGGGATGGAGAGGAACGCGCGGGTGTCGTCGATGAAGCCGGAGCTCCGCGAGAAGCCGGCGGTCTCCGTCACGGCGGCGCGGAAGCGCAGCACCGCGTCGGGCGCGTGGAGGAACCACCACGGCGCTCCGAGGAACACCGACGGGTAGTAGCCGGCGAGGGGAGCGAGCTCGCGCGAGTGGGTGCTCTCGTCGATCCCGAAGAGGACGAGGTGGAAGCCCGGTGCGTTGCCGAGCTCCTGCAGCAGCGGGCGGAGGGGCTCGGCGAACCGGGTCGCGACGGGGATGTCGTGGCCGGTGTCGGGACCGAAGCGCTCGAAGGTCGGCCGATCGTGGTTGCGCAGCACCCCGGCGTGGACGGTCATCACCAGGCCGTCGTCGACGCTCATGCGGGCGGACTGCAGCAGCAGGTGCGCGGCGAGGACGCGGCTGCCCTCGGCGTCGATCGTGCCGGCGCGGGCGCGGGCGAAGAGGGACTGCGCCTCGGCGGGATCGAGGTCGACGGTCAGCGGCTCCAGCACTCCGTGGTCGGCGGAGACGGCGCCGTGGTCGAGGAAGTACCGGCGACGGGCGCGGAGGGCCTCGAGGAATCCGGGGAAGCTGGACTCCTTCGTTCCGGTGGCGGCGGCCAGGGCGGCGACGCGCTCGGGCCAGCCGGGGGTGGAGGGATCGAGGTAGGCGTCGGGGCGGAAGGTCGGCAGCACGCGGCCCGGGAACGCCGGATCCTCCGCCAGAGCCCGGTGGACGGCCAGGTCGTCCAGCGGATCGTCGGTCGTCGCCAGCACCTCGATCCCGAACCGCTCGAAGAGCGCCCGCGGGCGGAAGGCGGCGGACGCCAGCCGGGCCGCGATCGCCGCGAAGAGGGCGTCGGCGGTGGAGGCGTCGGGCTGCTCGGTGATGCCGAACTGCTCGGCGAGGATCGACTGGAGCCAGTAGCCCGAGGCGGTTCCCGCGAAGATCCGCCAGTGCGCGCAGAACGTGCGCCACACCTCCTCCGGGCCGGCGAGGCGCTCGCCTCCCGGGATGCCGAGATCGCCCAGGTCGATCCCGGCGGAGTGGAGCAGCCGGGTGACGTAGTGGTCGTGCCGGAGGAAGAGCTCGGACGCGTCGGCGAAGGGGCGGTCCTCGAGCAGGAGGCGCGGATCCACGTGCCCGTGCGGGGAGAGGATCGGCAGGTCGGCGACGCCCGCGTGGAGATCGCGGGCGATCGCCCGGGTCGTCGGGTCGATCGGCAGGAGTCGGTCGGGATCGTTCAGCAGCTTCGTCGGCACGGGGCCATCCAAGTATGGGTGCCGAGAAGTGTCAACCGATTGCCAGAGGTGTCGCACCGGATGGCGCGCCGGGCGCGGACCGGGGTCAGGAGTCGCGGCGGGGCCCCGTCGAGGCGCGCGGGACGAACTCCGTCGGCAGGTCGTCGGCCCGCTCCGGAGGCTCCTCGTCGCCGAGCACCCGGCGGACCGCCCGCTCGCCCATCCGGCCCAGCGGTGCGCTGATGGTCGACAGCGGCGGCGAGGTGAAGTCGCTCCCGAAGATGTCGTCGAAGCCGATGATGCTGAGCTGCTCCGGGATCGCGACGCCCGACTCCTGAGCCGCGCGCATCAGTCCGATGGCGACCAGGTCGTTGTAGGCGATCACCGCGCCGACGCCGGAGGCGGTCACCCTCGCGAGCGCGCTCCTCCCGCCCTCGAGGGTCGAGACGCCCGGCCCGATCTCGACGACCGTCATGCCCCGCTGCGGAGCGCGGTCGAGGAGGAGCTCCCATCGCGCGGCGCTCATCCACGAGTCGGGCGGACCGGCGACGAAGGCGAGGGAGCGGTGGCCGAGGGCCGCGAGGTGGTCGAGCGCGGCGTCGATCCCGGGGGCGAGATCGGGCACGATCCCCGCGACGCCGGGGACCACGCGGTTGAGGACGACGACCGGGATGCGCCCGGCCAGCGCGATGATCTCCTCGTCGCTGAGGCGGGTGCTGACGAGGACGAGCCCGTCGGTGGAGGCGGCGATGCGGTCGGCCGCCTCGGCCTCGCGCTCCCCGGACTCCTGCGACTCGGCGAGGATCATCGTGAAGCCGCGGAGCGACGCCGCCCGCTCCGCTCCGCGCACGGCGGGGAAGAAGGCCGGGTTGGTGATGTCGGCCACCAGCAGCCCGAGGGTCGAGGTGCGGCCCGTCGGCAGCGCGCGCGCCATCGGGTTGAGCCGGTAGCCCAGCTCCTTGGCGGCGGCGCGGATCCGCTGCTCGGTCGCGGCGTTCAGCCGTCCGGGCGTGCTCAGCCCGCGCGAGACGGTGGAGGGGGCGACGCCGGCGAGTCGGGCGACGTCGTAGATCGTCGTCGCGGAGCGGCCGCGGCGTCTCGCGGCGGAGGGGCCGGTGGGCGCGTCTTCGCTGGGCACGATCGCGGTCTTCTCTCGAGGGGCACGGCGGCGGACGGGGCGCCGTCCGCCGCCCATGCTGCCACAGGGCCGAGAAGCCCGCCCGGCCCGTCGCTCGCGTCCGGGTCGCGCCGGATCGAGGAGCCCGCGCTCCGGGAGGCCGCCGTCACCGGCCTGCCGCCCACCACTCCGGTCCCGTCCAGCGCGGCTCCGCCCCGTCAGCTCCGCTCCGGGAACGCCCCCTCCTCGCGGATCCGCTCGTTGAGCGCCGCCAGGAACACGCCCTCGTCGAGGTCGAGCGGTACCTCGCGTCCCGTCCAGCTCGAGTAGTGGATGGCGTTGGCGAGCCGGACCCCGAGGATCCCCTCCGCCCCGGGTGCGAGCAGCGGCGTGCCGTGCAGGATGCTGTCCGCGAAGTCCTGCAGGACGGCCGTGTGCTGCTCGCCCCAGACCGACGCCGACTCGATCCGCTCCGTCGTGGAGAGGCCCGCGGTGTCGTAGCGACCGCTGAGCAGGAGGCCCACGTCCTCGGCGCTGAGGGCGGCGCTGACCTCGCGCTCGGGGGCGTTCAGCCGGGTGATCGTCGCGACCCGGGAGTCGTCGACGACGATCCGGCCGCGGTCGCCGATGATCTCGAGGCGGTCGGTGCCGATCGGGTCGTGCGTCGTGGTGACCAGCACGCCGGTCGTGCCCCCGCCGAAGTCGGCGAGCACCGTCACCTCGTCCTCCACCGCGATGTCGCGGCACCGCCCGTAGCCGGCCTTCGCGACCACCGACTCCGGCACTCCGCACAGCCACTGCCACAGGTCGAGCTGGTGGGGCGCCTGGTTGACCAGGACGCCTCCGCCCTCGCCTCCCCAGGTCGCGCGCCACGCGCTCTGGTCGAAGTAGGCCTGCGGCCGCCACCAGGTCGTGATGATCCAGTTCGAGCGCAGGATCCGGCCGATCCCGCCCTCGTCGACGACCTCCTTGAGCCGGCGGTAGAGCGGGTTCGCCCGCTGGTTGAACATGATCGCGAAGCGCTGACCGGGACGGGCGGCGGCGGCCTCGTTCAGCTCCGCGACCTGCGCGGCGTAGACGCCCGCCGGCTTGTCGACCAGCACGTGCAGCCCGTGCTCGAGAGCGTCGATGCCGATCCCGGGGTGGAGGTAGTGCGGAGTGCAGACGACGACGGCGTCGACCTCTCCGCTCGCGAGGAGGGAGCGGTGGTCGGCGTGGAAGGACGCTCCGGGTGCGAGCGCGGCGGCCGCCGCCTCCCGGGCGGGGTCGACGTCGGCGACGGCGGTGACGACGAGGTCGCGCACTCTGCCGTCGGCGAGGAAGCGGGCGTAGGAGGAGCCCTGGGCGCCGAATCCGATGATGCCGAGGCGGACGGTGGTCATGGGAGGAGTCCTTCGTTCGGGGTGGAGTGGGGGATCCGCGCGGGCGCGCTCGGGGCGTAGGCGGCCTGGACGATCGCGAGCGACCTCGCCGCCTCGCGGGGCGAGATCCAGAAGGGCTCGTCCTCGCCGAGGCGGGCGTAGAAGTCGTGCACGAGCAGCTCGTGCGAGGCGCCCCAGTACGAGCGCCCACCGGATCGGCGCTCCGTGTCCGGGACGACCTCGACGGGTCCGTCGTCGCGCCGCACGGTGAGGGCACCGCGCAACGAGACGGTGGCGCGCTCGGTGCGCAGGCGGAGCTCGACCGGCTCGTCCCACGCGTTCGCCACGGTCGCGTAGAGGACGCTGCGCGCGCCGGAGGCGTGGGTGAGCACCAGGTCGGCGGTGTCCTCGACCTCGATCGGCAGCAGGCGCGTGGAGGCGGAGCCGCTCACCGCGACCACCTCGCCGAGGAGCCACTGCAGGAGGTCGACGGTGTGGATCGCCTGGTTCATCAGCATCCCGCCGCCGCCCTCGGCCCGCATCCCGCGCCAGGGGCGGTCGAGGTAGTAGCCGGGAGTGCGGTGCCAGAGCACGGTCGCGGCCGCACCTGTCACGGCACCCAGGGAGCCAGACGCCAGCAGCTCGCGGAGGCGCTGCACGGGCGGGTTGTAGCGGTTCTGGAAGCAGACGCCGATGCGCGCCCCGCCCCGCTCGGCCGCGGCGATCACCTGCTCGCCCTCGGCGACGGAGGAGGCGAGCGGCTTCTCGAGGAGCACCGCGACGCCGCGGTCCAGGGCCGCGACCGCCAGCGCGGCGTGCGTGCTGTGCGGAGTGCAGACGTGCACGACGTCGGGGCGGACGGAGTCGAGCATCCGGACCGCCTCGGGGAAGCCCGGCACCGCGTGCCTCTCGGCGGCCGCGGCGAGCCGGCCCGGGTCGGTGTCGCAGACCGCCACCAGCTCCGCGCCGGGTGCGGTGCCGATCGCCGCGAGGTGGACGGAGGAGATGTCGCCGCAGCCGATCACCGCCGCGCGGACGGTCATCGCAGGTCGATCCCGAGCGAGGAGGCGAGCCCCCGGAAGGCCCGAGCGGCCACTCCGAACGACTCGGGGCCGGAGAATCCGCCGAGGGCGTCCGTGATAGCGAGGTGCGGCTCCAGCGAGGCGACGCCCGTCCAGCCGTCGTCGCGCAGGGCGGTGAGCGTCTCGCGCAGCTGGCCGTCGCCCTCGCCGGCGGGCACCACGGTGCCGGTCGCGGCCACCGCGTCCTTCACCTGCAGGTAGTCGACGTAGGGCCGCAGCGCCATCCAGCCGTCGTCGAAGGGCCGCACCCCGCACTGCACGAAGTTCGCGTTGTCCCAGGCGAGGCGCAGGGCGGGCGAGCCGACGGACTCGACCAGGTCGAGGATCCGCTCGGGGACGTCGCCGTAGATGTCCTTCTCGTTCTCGTGCAGCAGCACCACGCCCTCGCGCTCGGCGCGGTCGGCGAGCATGCGCATGCGCAGCAGGACGTCGTCGCGGATGCTCTCGACCGGCACTCCCTCGCCCCGGTAGAACGAGAAGACGCGGATGCTCTGCGTGCCGAGGGCGTGCGCGGCGCGGATCACGCGGTCGAGGCGCGCGACCTCGAGCTCGGGATCGAGGGCGACGTCGACCTTGCCGATGGGCGAGGCGACGGCCGAGACGGACTGGCCGCCGCGCTCGAGCACGGCGGCGAGGCGGGCGAGGCGCTCGTCGTCGAGGTCGACGACGTTCCGGCCCCAGGCGCTTCGCACCTCGATGCTGTGCGCGCCGAGCGCTCGGAGGACGGCGACCTGGACGACCGGGTCGGGGTCGATCTCGTCGCCGAAGCCGGAGAGGGTCCAGGGCGCGGGGTTCTCGGATGCGGTCGTCGCGGGTGCGGTCGTCGCGGGTGCGGTGGTCACGGTGCGTGCCTCGTTCTCGTCGTCGGGAACCGGCGGGCAGGAGCGCCGCCGTGCCACGACCATACGCGTATTGGCAACCGATTGACAAGATCGGAGGCGCGCCTCTACCGTCGGGAGCGTTCCGGGCCGCGGAGACGCCGGCCCCCACCGCGACCGGGAGGACTGCCGTGACCAGGATCGGCGTGCAGGCGATGATGCTGAAGGACGCGTTCGCCTCGGCGGGCGCCTTCGCGACGCTCCGGGAGGTCCGAGCGATCGGCTACCGGTCGGTGGAGATCTCGCAGATCCCGCTGACGGCGGCCACCATGGCCGAGCTGCAGCGGGCGCGGGACGAGCTCGGCGTCGAGATCGCGGCGATCTCGGCGGGCCTGGCACCGGGGGACTCCCCGGGCGCCGCGCTCGAGGGCGGGCTCGCCGGGATCGTCGCCGACGCCCGCGCGCTCGGCACGCGCACGGTCCGGATCGGCATGCTGCCCGCCTCCGCGGCGGCCTCGCCGGCCGCTCTGCTCGACTTCGCCGACCGCTGCCAGGCCGCCGCGGCGAGGCTCCGCGACGACGGGCTGCGGCTGCTGCTCCACAACCACCACCACGAGTTCGCGCGGCACGGCGGCCGCCTCCTGCTCGACGTCGTCGCCGACCGGGCTCCGCTGCTGGGGCTCGAGCTCGACGTGCACTGGGTGCAGCGGGGCGGGCTCGATCCCGTGACGACGCTGCGCCGGTACGGGGAGCGCGTCGCCCTGGTGCACCTGAAGGACTACCGGGTCGGGCCGCCCGCCGACATGTCCGGCGGGTGGTCCGTGCACGCCTTCACCTCGAACGTGCAGTTCGCCGAGGTGGGGGAGGGAAACCTCGACTTCCCGGGGATCATCGGGACGAGCCTCGCGCTCGGCGTCGACCATCTCCTCGTCGAGCAGGACGAGCGCTACGGGCGGAGCGCGCTCGACTGCCTGCGGACCTCGCACGCGAACCTCGTCGCGATGGGCTTCTCGGACCTGTTCTGAGGAGCGGCCGAGGCTCCTCCCCAGGGATCGGAGCGGCCCGTTCTCCACCGCTCAGGGGCCCGGGTCCCCGCCGCGTCGGGCGCGACGGCACGCTCGACCCGTCGACGGAGGAGGTGGTGGCGGTGGTCGTTCCGGACAGTGTGCTCGGCGTGACGGCGCTCGTCGCGCTGGTGCTGTCCGGGGTGCTCCACGCCTCCGTGCGGGTCTGGGCGGCGGGGTCCCGCTGGACGACCGCACGGTCTCCGCGCGCCTGTTCAGGGCGGTCCTGGTGATCATCGCGCTCGACACGGCGTACCTCGTCGTGGCCGGCGAGGAGCTCTTCGCATCCGGGCGCAGCCCCGGAGAAGAAGCAGCCGGATCCGCCGGGGTCCGCCTCCGCTCCGCGGAGCGGAGGACAATGGAGGGACCCCCAGCGAAGGAGACCACCGTGGATCAGCCGCGCATGAACGTCGAGTCGTTCAACCTCGACCACCGCACCGTCGCAGCGCCGTACGTGCGCCTCGCCGACGCGAAGACGCTGCCCGGAGGCGACCACCTCGTCAAGTACGACGTGCGCTTCACCCAGCCCAACCGCGGGCACCTCGAAATGCCCACCGTGCACTCGCTCGAGCACCTGTTCGCCGAGAAGTCCCGCAACCACTCCGACCGCGTGATCGACTTCTCGCCGATGGGCTGCCAGACCGGCTTCTACCTGCTCCTCTCGGGCGAGCCCGAGCTCTCCGAGGTGCTCGGCCTGGTCGAGGCGACGCTCCAGGACATCACCGAGGCCGACGAGGTCCCGGCCGCCAACGAGACCCAGTGCGGCTGGGGCGCCAACCACTCCCTCGAGGGGGCGCAGGAGGCGGCGCGCACGTTCCTCGCGCACCGCTCGGAGTGGGAGACGGTCACCGCGTGAGCACGGCGATCGTCCTGGTCGCGATGGACGAGGAGGCCGCGCCGTTCCTCGCCGCCGCGTCCAGCGCCTCCGAGCCGCGCGCCGTCGGCAACGCGCTGCAGTGGGAGCTCGAGCTCGACTCCCGCGCGGTGCTGCTCGTCCGCACCGGCATCGGCCTCGTCAACGCGGCCGGCGGTCTCACCGCAGCGATCCTGCGGGAGGACGGCTCCCGGCCGCTCGTGGTGAGCGCGGGGACCGCCGGCGGCCTGGGCGCCGACGTCCGCGTGGGCGAGGTCGTGATCGGCGCCGAGTACGTGCAGACCGACGCCGATGCGCGGGCGTTCGGCTACGCGCTCGGGCAGGTCCCGGGGATGCCCGCCCGCTACTCCGGGGACGACGCGGCGCTCGCCGCGGAGCTCGAGCTGCTGGAGGGGCCGCCGGTACGCCGCGGCCTGATCGTCTCGAGCGACGTCTTCGTCTCGAGCGCCCACGTGGACCGCGTGCGGAACGACTTCCCCGGCGCGCTCGCCACCGACATGGAGTCCGTCGCCCTCGCGCAGACGGCGCACGTGCACGGGCTGCCGTTCGTCTCGGTCCGCGGGATCTCGGACCTCTGCGCCCCCGGCGAGTTCGAGGCGCACGTCGACGACGCGGCCGATCGCTCCGTCGCCGTGGTGCGGGCGCTGCTGCGCGGGCTCGGCGACCGGGACTGATGGACGGGCGGCCCTCCGCGACAGCGCGGAAGGGCCGCCCGGCGGTCAGTCGTTGCCGACGTGCTGGTCGCCGGCCTCCTGGGCCTTGTCGACCTGGCCGGCGAACTTCCCGCCGGTCGCGGAGTCGGCGGCGTCGCCCGCCTTGTCGAGTCCCTTGTCGGTCAGCTCCTCGCCCTTGTCGCTGTTCACGGCGTTCTTCGCCTTGTCCGCGAGTCCTCCGAGATCCACCATGGGGTCGTTCCTTCCGTCGATGAGCGCCCGTCGAGCAACGGGCCGCCGCCAGTCTCCGCCGCTCGGCGAGGATCTGCGCGGGGTTGCGTCTCGCGGCCGCGCCGAGGACGATGCGCCTCCGGATCCGCTGTTCCGCTCGTGCCCGCGACGCGCCAGAGTGAGCGGTGCGCCCCCGCGCACCGACCCCAGGGAGACCCGATGAAGTACATGCTGATCATGCGCGCGACCGATGCGGCGAAGGAGGCCTACGCCTCGATCCCGTTCGACGAGATCATCACCCGGATGGGGCAGTACAACGAGGCGATGATCGAGGCGGGCGTGCTGCTCTCGGGCGACGGCCTGGCCGACGACGTCGCCTCCTCCGGCTTCGTGGTCGACTTCTCCTCCGAGCCGCCGACCGTCGTCGACGGCGCCTACGGCCCGACCGAGTCGCTCTTCAACGGCTTCTGGATCATCGGGGTCGACTCCAAGGAGCAGGCCCGCGAGTGGGCGCTGCGCTGCCCGCTGGTGCCCGGCAACCGCCTCGAAGTGCGCCGGATCACCGACGAGAGCGACTTCGCGGAGTTCGCCGACAACGAGTACGTGCAGAAGGAGGCCGGCTGGCGCGAGGACGAGGCGGCCCGCGCCTCCGGGGACTGACGCGGCGGCGGGCGTCACGCCTCCGTGACGACGCCCGCCTCGACGTGCCAGTGCCGCGTCAGCTGCACCGTCTCGAGCATCCGCCGGTCGTGGGTGACCAGCAGCAGGGTGCCCTCGTACGCCTCGAGCGCCTCCTCCAGCTGCTCGATGGCGACGAGGTCGAGGTGGTTGGTCGGCTCGTCGAGCACCAGGAGGTTCGTGCCGCGGGCCTGGAGGAGCGCCAGGGCGGCCCGCGTCCGCTCGCCCGGCGAGAGCTCGCCGACGCGGCGGCCGACGTGGTCGGCCTTCAGCCCGAACTTCGCCAGCAGGGTGCGGACCTCGGCGGTCGGCCACTCGGGCACCAGCGCCTCGAACGCGTCCGCGAGCGGCACCTCGGCGGCGAGCATCCCGCGCGCCTGATCGATCTCGCCGATCGCCACGCTCGCTCCGAGGGAGGCGCCGCCCTCCTCCGGCTCGGCGCGGCCGAGGAGGAGCGACAGCAGCGTCGACTTGCCGGCGCCGTTGGGCCCGGTGATGCCGATCCGGTCGCCCGCGTCGACCTGGAGCGACACCGGCCCGAGCGTGAAGGCGCCGCGGCGGGCCACCGCGCCGTTCAGCGTCGAGACGACCGAGCTCGAGCGCGGGGCGCTGCCGATCGTGAAGGCGAGCTGCCACTCCTTGCGCGGCTCCTCGACCTCCTCGAGCCGCGCGATCCGGCTCTCCATCTGGCGCACCTTCTGCGCCTGCTTCTCGCTCGACTCCGCCGAGGCCTTGCGACGGATCTTGTCGTTGTCGGGGGCCTTCTTCATCGCGTTGCGCACGCCCTGGCTCGACCACTCCCGCTGGGTGCGGGCGCGGGAGACCAGGTCGGCCTTCTGCTCGGCGAAGTCCTCGTACTTCTCGCGGCGCTGGCGGCGCGCGGTCTCGCGCTCCTCCAGGAACGCGTCGTAGCCGCCTCCGTAGACCCGGTTGGTGCCCTGCGCGAGATCGAGCTCGAGCACGCGGGTGACGCTGCGGGCGAGGAACTCGCGGTCGTGGCTCACGAGGACCGCGCCGCCGCGGAGTCCGCGGACGAAGGCCTCCAGGCGCTCCAGGCCGTCGAGGTCGAGGTCGTTGGTCGGCTCGTCGAGCAGCACCACGTCGAAGCGCGAGAGCAGCAGCGCCGCGAGGCCCACCCGCGCCGCCTGCCCGCCGGAGAGGGAGGTCATCGTCGAGGAGGCGGCCGCGGCTCCGAGCGACAGGCCCAGGTCGGCCAGGACGACCGGGGTGCGCTCGTCGAGGTCGGCCGCGCCGCTCGCGAGCCAGCGGTCGAGCGCGAGGGCGTAGCGGTCGGCGATCGAGCCGTCGGGATCGGGATCGGCCAGGGCGGAGGCGGCGGTGTCGAGCTCGGCGGAGGCCTCGGCGCAGCCGGTGCGGCGCGCGATGTAGCCGGCGACGGTCTCGCCCTCGCGGCGCTCGTGCTCCTGCGGCAGCCAGCCGACGAAGGCGTCGCCCGGCGAGAGAACGACGGAGCCCTCGAGTGGAGCCGTCTCGCTCGCGAGGATGCGCAGGAGAGTCGACTTGCCGGCTCCGTTCGCCCCCACGACGCCCACCACGTCCCCGGGGGCGACCGTCAGGTCGAGTCCGTCGAACAGGGTGCGGTGCGCATAGCCTCCGGAGAGGCCCTTGGCGACGAGGGTGGCGGTCACCGGTCCAGCGTAGGCGCGGGCGACTCGCTAGACGGCCTGGTGATCAGCCGGTCTAGGATGTGCGGATGAGCGACACGAGCCTGCGGAGCGGCGCCGGGTACTGGTACCCGGACGAGTCGTCCACCCGCCGCGCTGTCGAGGTGCTGAGCGCGATGCGCACGTACCGCGTCTCCGAGGTCTCGATGCGCCGCCGCACGCGTGAGCGGATGGCGATGGGCGAGACGGACCTGATCGCCATCCAGTACCTGCTCCGCCAGCAGCGCAAGGGCGAGCTGGTGACCGGCAAGGACCTGGCCTCGCACCTCTCCATCTCGTCCGCGTCGACCACGGTCCTCATCGACCGCCTGGTCCGCAGCGGCCATCTCGTGCGCAAGCCCAACCCGACCGACCGGCGCGGGATCGTCGTGGAGGCGACCGTCGACAGCGACGACGAGGTGCGCGCCACGCTCCAGGAGATGCACCGCCGGATGCTCGAGATCGCCGAGGACCTGGACGCCCCCGAGGCCGAGGTCGTCGTCAACTTCCTCCGCCGGATGAGCGCGGCCGTCGACGAGATCGACGCGGAGCACGGCGACGGGCACGATACGGACGAAGCCGACCCGGCGGAACCCTCCGAGGCGAAATAGCTAGACGGACTAGTAATAAGCCGAGGGGCCTATAGTCTGGCGGCATGGGTCAATTCCTCTACGGCACTCCTCCCGCCGTCATCGAGATCGAGGACCGGACCCTGGCCCACCTCCAGATCGTGATCTACGCGAAGTTCCGCCGCGACGAGCGCTTCAGCCTCACCCTCGACTCGATGCCCGAGGGCGCGCGCGGCCGCCACTCCTTCTGGATGAACCCGAACATCGCCCTGCAGTTCCACTTCGCGGGGAGCCGGCAGCCGACGATCAACCCGACCTGGGTCGAGCTCCTGATGGACGCGGCGAACAGCGGCGGCGGGCTGCGCCTGCTCCCCGAGCCCCCGTCCTGACCCGGTCCCGGTGAGGCCGACCCGGCCCGGACGACCACGGAGCTCCCCGCACGACGGTGGATCCGCAGCACCGGCCTCCTGCGACAGCACGTGCCGCCGGCCGCCCCGTCTCCTAGGGTGGAGCGGGCGCCGCGGGGCGCGCGGAGGGCGGGGGACATGCGCAGGACGGTCATCGGAGCGACGGCACTGGCCGGTGTGCTCGCGCTCGCGGGGTGCTCGGCGCCCGCTCCGGCTCCCACGGTCACGGTCACCGTGTTCGCCACGGCGACGCCGACTCCGGTGCCGGACCCGACCGTCACGGCGGCGCTCCCGCAAGCGACGGCCACGGTCTTCGCGCCGGTCCCCGAGGCGACGGTCACCTTCACGCCGAACGCGACACCGGACATCCCCGAGACCGCCTTCGCGGTCGACAACGGCGCGGTTCCCGGGGCGAACGGCGAGCCGACCCGCGACGGGGAGGGGGACATCGTGAGCTACACCGTGGTGCAGGGCGACACGTTCTTCGACATCGCGCAGCGCTTCGGGATCCCGGTGCAGCAGCTGCTCCGGATGAACCCGACGATCGCCGGAGCCGGCGAGGCGGTCTACATCAATGCAGTCGTCAACCTCGACGCGAGCACGTTGGGCTGAGCGGAGCGGCGAGCCGCGGAGGCGGCCGCCCGGAGCGACCCGGCTACTGCGACTTCGGCAGGACGTGGAACGCGACGGCGAGCGATCCCGAGATCATCAGGATGCCGCCGACGAAGAGGAATCCGGCGATGTCGGGCAGCAGGAACGAGTTGCCGAGAACGAGGATCCCGCCGAGGAACAGCACGAACGAGAGGACGACGCCCAGACCAGTCATGCCCTCATCGTACGCAGGTCACGGGAGCAGGAGGTCCGCGAGCTCCTCGGCACCGGACACCAGCGCGATCGTCCCGACCGCCTCGAGCGGCGATCCGTAGCCCCACTCGACCATGATCGTCGGCACGCCGTGGGCGGCGGCGCCCTGCACGTCGTGCTCGCGGTCGCCCACCATCACCGGCGCCGAGAGGTCGACGCCGAGCTCGCGGAGCCGGCGCAGCGCCTCCTCCACGACGTCGGCCTTGGCGCTGCGGACCTCGTCCTCGGAGGCGCCGCAGATCACCGTGAAGTACTGCGCCAGTCCGTAGTGCTCGAGGATGCGCGTGGCCGCCGACTCCGGCTTGGAGGTCGCGAGCGAGAGCGGCACGCCGGCCTCGGCGATGCGCGCCAGCACCTCGGGCAGCCCCGGGTAGACCGAGGAGTCGAACAGTCCGCCCGCGTTGTAGCGGCGGCGGTAGACCACGAGCGCGGCCTGTGCCTCCTCGACGGTCATCCCGCCGAGCTCGCGGAACGCCTCGAGCAGCGGAGGGCCGACGTAGGCCAGCAGCTCGGCCGGAGCGGGCACGGGGCGGCCCAGCTCGACGAAGGTCTCGACGAGGGTGCCGGTGATGCCGGGGGCCGAGTCGGTGATCGTGCCGTCGAGGTCGAAGAGGATGCAGGACCAGGTGCCGGCGCGCGCGTCGAGGCCGGTGGCGGCGAGGGTCGTGTCGGACATGGCGGGCTCCTGACCTCGGAGGACGGGGTGACGCCGGCGCTGCCCCGCCGGGGGCCACACTCTACGGCCGTTCGGCGTCCAGAGCCCGTTCGACGAACGAACGAGTGACGACCTGGGCGATCGAGCCGGGGTCGAGCTGCACGGCGACGAAGTCGGCGGTGCGGATCAGCGCGAAGGCCTCGCGTCCGGGGAGGACCAGCATCTGCACCCGCGGATGCTGCTGCCGGGGGACCGCGACGCGCACCTCGTCCGTGGAGGTGAACAGCGGCAGGACCTGCTCCCCGGTGGTCGTCGCGACGGTGCGGACGTGCGGCACGCCTCCGGGCTGGGAGCCCGTGACGTCGACCACGAGGGAGCCGTCGAGGCAGGCCTCGAGCAGCCGGTCGACGGCCTCGGCGGTGGGAGCGGCGACGAGCGCCTCCAGTGCTTCCCGAGCCTCCGCATTGCGGTACGGACCGGGTCGCGCCGGGCGTGCAGGGGGTCCGCCTCGTCGTGCCATGACTCCACGCTAACGAAGACCGGGGCGTGATCGGAATCGCCGGGACCGGTTCCCGGGAATGCGCGCGATCGGTGACCGGAATCGTTACGGCCGTCTGCGGACACCGTGTCCTCTATTCGACGGCTGGTGGCGAACAGCTCGATTCAGCCGTGATTGCCTCCGCTTATCCTGAACATTCCCCTCGACATGGCGCGAGAAAGGGACGAATGGCGCCATTCATGGCGCACTCGATTGTGAAAGGGGGTAATGTCTCTCCCGGTCCGGGTCGAGACAGTCCGGTCCCGCGAACTCCAGGAGGAAAAGTGGCCCAGAAGATCACGCTTGTCGACGATATCGACGGAACCCTTATCGATTCCGGTGACGGCGGTACCGTCCGCTTCAGCATCGAGGGCGCCAACTACGAGATCGATCTCGGCCCCGACAACATCGCCGAGCTCCACTCGGCGCTCGAGAAGTTCGTCTCGAGCGCCCGCCGCGTCGGCTCGCGCCCCGCGGCCGCCACGAGCGTCGCGACCGCCTCCAAGAGCGACCCCAAGCAGCTCAAGGCCATCCGCGAGTGGGCGAACGCCAACGGCCACCCCGTCTCCGACCGCGGACGCATCCCCTCCGAGGTCCAGGCCGCCTACCAGGCCGCCCACAAGTAGCGGCCGCCGGGCTCTCGGCCCGGTGAGACGCAGCATTCCCGGGTCTCGCGCCCGGTGAGACGCAGCATTCCCGGGCCTCGCGCCCGGTGAGCGGAAGGCCCCCGTGATCCGATCGCGGGGGCCTTCGCCGTGCCTGTCAGAACAGGCGCGTGTGGGAGTCGTCGGTGCCGCGCATGGCCTCGTAGTCGAGCACCACGCAGCGGATTCCGCGGTCCTCGGCGAGAGTCCGCGCCTGCGGCTTGATCTCCTGAGCGGCGAAGACTCCCGTCACCGGGAAGAGGTGCGGATCGCGATTCATCAGCTCGAGATAGCGGGTGAGCTGCTCCACTCCGTCGATCTCGCCGCGGCGCTTGATCTCGACGGCGACGGCGGCTCCCGAGGAATCGCGGGCGAGGATGTCGACCGGGCCGATCGCGGTCATGTACTCGCGCCGGACGAGAGTGTGCCCCTCTCCGAGGAGGCCGATCTGCTCGGCGAGAAGGCGCTGGAGGTGCGACTCCACTCCGTCCTTCACGAGTCCCGGATCGACGCCGAGCTCGTGCGCCGAATCGTGCAGCACCTCGTGGATCGAGACGACGAGAGCGTCGCCGGTCTTGCGGTGCGCGACGGTCCACTGCTGCGTCACTCCCGCGGTGCGCGCCTCCTCGTCGGGCTCGCCCGTGATCAGCGTGCAGGGCGGGCTCATCCAGTTCAGCGGCTTGTAGGAGCCGCCGTCGGAGTGGATGAGGACGCTCCCGTCGGCCTTGACGAGCAGGAGGCGGGTGGCGAGCGGGAGGTGGGCGCTGAGACGGCCGGTGTAGTCGACGGAGCAGCGCGCGATGACGAGACGCACCCGTCGAGGATAGACGGCGCGGCCCCGGCGGGCTCCCGGCTCAGTGCGCGGCGACGGGAGGCCGGCGGCCGAGCGGAGGAGCGGGTGGCGGCACCGAGAGCGAGGCGCGCAGCGCGACCGCGAACTCGGCCGGCGCCTCCGTCCACGGGTGGTGGCCGCTCGACTCGATGACGGCCAGGCTCGCCTGCGGCAGGAGCGCGGTGAGCGCCTCCAGAGCGGCGACGCCCGTCACCGGATCGTCCTCGCCGCCGAGGACGACCGCGGGGCAGTCGAGGCGCTGCAGAGCGTCGCGGATCGCCGCGGTGTCGTCGGAGCCGGCGGGAGTCGTGTGACCGGCAGCCCGGTCGTCGATCCCGAGCCAGGCGGTGCCGGGGGCGATCAGGAGCAGGTGGGCGACGCGCTCGGGCGCGTCCACGGCGGCGAGCAGGACGGCGCGGCAGCCGGAGTCGTGCGCGGCGAGATCGAGCTCGTCGACGCCGAGGTGACGGCGCAGGTCCTCCACGTCGGCGGCCGTCGTGGCCGGGGGAGCGGGAGGCAGCTCCGCGGAGCCGCCCACTCCGCGCGGGTGCAGCACGAGGACCCGGCGCGTGCAGGCGATCGAGGCGAACGAGCCGAGATAGGAGGGGTGGCGCTCCGGCTCACCGGGGACGACCACCAGGGGCCGCCCCTGACCGGCTCCGTGCTCGTCGACGTGGAGCAGGGCGCCGTCGCGCGCTCGGTACCGCATCCGCTCCCCCTCCACCGCCGTCCTGGGAAGCCTAGGGGGAGGCGCGCCGGGGCGCCCGGGCCGCACGGGGGCTTGCGGCGGCGTCGAGGGCGCGGCGGTCAGCTCCGCCGGCTGCGGGCGGCGGGGGAGGCGAGCCCCGCCACGACCACCAGGGCCAGAACCAGGAAGAGGGCGTTCAGCAGGCCGTAGTGCTCGCCGAGGAAGCCGATCGCCGGCGGTCCGACCAGGAACGCGACGTAGCCGAGCATCGCCACCGCGCTGACGCGGGCGGCCGAGTGCGGCCCCTCCGCCGCGGCCGACATGCCCACCGGGAAGCCGAGCGAGCAGCCCAGACCCCAGGCGACCGCGCCGACGACGACGAGCGCGTCGACCGGGGCGAGGATGAACAGCAGGATGCCGACGATCGCGAGCACGGCGGAGGCGCGCAGCACCGGGACGCGGCCGAAGCGGTCGAGCACGGGTCCGCCGATCACGCGTCCGACCGTCATGGCGGCGACGAACACGCCGAACACGACGGCGGCGGTCGTCTTGTCGGTGCCGTGGCCGTCGACCATCGCCAGGGTCAGCCAGTCGTTCGCGGAGCCCTCGGCGAAGGCCATGCCCAGCATGATCAGGCCGATGAGGACGAGGCGGCCGTCGCGCCAGACGCCGAGGGAGGCGGCGACGCGCTCGCGGACCGGCGGCTTCACGGTGGTCGCCGCGCCGGAGGTGTCGAGCTCCTCGCGGACCGGGACGAAGCGGATCGCGATCACCGCGGTCACCGCGATCACCACGGCGATCGCGCCGAGGTGGACGGCGACGGGCACGGCCAGGGCGGAGGCGCCCGCGCCGATCAGCGCGCCGGCCACGGTGCCGAGGCTGAAGAAGGCGTGGAACAGCGGCAGGAGCGTCTTGCCGAAGGCCTTCTCGTTGGCCGCTCCCTCGACGTTCATCATCACGTCGACCGCTCCGTTGCCGAAGCCGAGCATCGCCATGCCGGCGAAGGCCGCGGGGAGGACGCCGATGACGTCGGCCGAGACGCCCAGCACCGCGAGCCCCGCCGCCGAGACGGTGAGGCCGAGCGCCATGCCGCGCCGGGCGCCGATCGCGCCCATGACCGGCGTCGAGAACGCGAGTCCGACGATCGCGCCGATCGACATCGAGAGGATCAGCAGGCCCACTCCGGCGGTCGAGAGCTGGAGCTCGTCGCGGATGGCGGGGGTGCGCGAGACCCAGGTGGCGATCGAGATCCCGCTGAGGACGAAGATCGTGAAGACGGCGTTGCGCCAGGCGACCAGCTGCGGGCGCGTGAGCGCGGACGTCGAGGTCATGGCGGTTCTCCTGGTGCGGGCGGGATCCGGACACCGGATCGAGAGGCGCGGTCGAATCGATTCGAAGCGAGCCGGTCTAAGCTATCCGGAACCCCGGGGACGGTCAACCGACGACGAGTGCGCCGCCCCCACGAGGAGGAACGTGGAACCCCGCAAGAGCCCCCGGCCGACGCTCGCCCGCGTCGCGAGCCGGGCCGGAGTGTCCCCCTCCACCGCCTCGCTGGTCTTCAGCGGCTCCGGCCCCGTCTCGGAGGCCACGAAGGAGCGGGTGCTGCGCGCGGCGTCCGAGCTCGACTACGCCGGCCCCGACCCGCGGGCGCGCTCGCTCCGCCGCGGCCGCTCGGGGATCGTGGGGGTCGTCGTGGACGAGCGGATGCTGCACGCGTTCCGCGACCCGATCAAGATCGCCATGCTCGACGGGATCGCCGACGTGCTCGGCGGGGTCGACGCCGGGATCCTGCTGCTCACCGAGACCGGCGACGGCGCGGGCCTGCTGGCGACGGCCCCGGTCGACGCGATGATCCTGGTCGGCTGCAGCCCGTCGGTCGACGACTCCGTCGCCGTGCTGCGCCGCCGGGGGGTGCCGGTCGTCGTGGTCGAGGGCCTCTCGGAGCTGGGCGGCGCCGTGATCTCGCTCGACAACCGCGAGGCCAGCCGCACCCTCGCGGAGCACCTGCGCGAGCTCGGCCACGAGCGGGTCGCGGTGGTCGCGCTCCCGTTCGCGAAGGACCGCCGCCGCGGCGCGATCCCGCCCGGCTGGCGCTCGAGCCCCAGCATCACTCCGGTCGACCGCCTCCTCGGCGTGCAGGACGTCTTCCCGGAGGCGTCGGTCGTCGCCGCCGCGGCGAGCTCCGTCGACGAGGGCGTCGCCGCGGGCCGCACGCTGCTCGAGGGGGCGGAGCCGCCGACCGCGGTCGTCGCGCAGAGCGATCTGCTGGCCGCGGGCGTGATCCTCGCTGCGGAGGAGCGCGGGCTGCGCGTGCCCGAGGACCTCTCGGTGGTCGGCTTCGACGGCGTGCAGGTGCCCGGTCTCGCGGCCGAGTACGACCTCACGACGATGGCCCAGCCCGCGGTCGAGAAGGGCCGTGCGGCGGGACGGGCCGCGGTCGCGCTCCTGGCCGACGAGGAGGCGGAGGCGGTCTGCTTCCACGCCGTCTTCCACCGCGGGAACACCAGCGCTCCGCCGCGCTGACCGGAGTTGTCCACAGGCTTCTCCACAGGGGAGGAGCGCGATCAGCGGAGCCAGACGTCGCTGCGGACCCGGAGCCCGAGGGTGACCGCGCGGGCGCCGAGGAAGCCGACGGCGAAGGCGAGCCAGAGCGCGAGGAGGCGCCATTCGGCGGGCGCGGCGGGGGTGAGCAGGGCGAGCGGGACGAAGACGGCGAGGTTCGCGAGGCCGCTGAGCGCCAGGTAGCGGCCGTCGCCGGCGCCGATCAGCACGCCGTCGAGCACGAAGACGTAGCCGCCGAGCGGAGCGGTGAGGCCCACGACGGCGATCGCCGCGGGCAGCAGCCGCAGCACCTCCGGGTCGCTCGAGAAGACGTACGGCAGGACACCGCTCAGACCGGTGACCAGCGCTCCGAGCACTACTCCTGCACCGATTCCCCAGGTCACGCAGCGTTTCGTAACGGCGCGGGCCTGCTCGGCGTCGCCCGCGCCGAGGAGGCGGCCCAGCAGAGCCTGCGCGGCGATCGCCACCGCGTCGAGGGCGAAGGCGACCGTCGAGAACAGCGTCATCGCCACCTGGAAGGCGCCCAGCTCCTCCGCCCCGAGCGAGGTGGCGGTCGCGACCGCGAGCAGGATCGCCGCGCGGAGGCTCGCTGTGCGCAGCAGCATCCAGCCGCCGGATCCCGCGGAGGAGGCCAGGCCCGCGAGGTGCGGCCGCAGCGGCGCGCCGACCCTCCGGGCGAGCCGCAGCGCGACTCCCGCGTAGGCCGCGAGCATGGCCCACTGCGCGATCACCGTCCCCAGCGCGGAGCCGGTTATCCCCAGGCCGGCCGGGTAGATCAGCACGGCGTTGAGAGCGGCGTTGAGGGCGAATCCGCCGGCGGCGATCATCAGCGGAGTGCGGGTGTCCTGGAAGCCGCGGAGGAGCCCGGTGAGCGCGAAGACGCCGAGCATGGCGGGGATCCCGGCCATGCTCACCGCCAGGTACCGCACGCCCGCCTCGGCCACAGCCGGCTCCGCGCCGAAGAGCGCCACGACGGCCGGAGCGGTCAGCGCGCCCACCACGGCGATGCCGGCGCCGAGGAGCAGGGCCAGCCAGCCGCCGTCGATCCCGGCCGCCACGGCCCTCCGCTCGTCGCCCTCGCCGAGGGCCCGGCCGACCCGCGGAGTGGTGCTGTACGCGAGGAAGACCATCAGGCCGACGATCGTCTGCAGCACCGTGCCGCCCAGCGCGAGCCCGGCGAGCGGGACGGCGCCGAGATGGCCGACCAGGGCGGAGTCGGTGAGCAGGAACAGCGGCTCGGCGACCAGCGAGCCCAGCGCCGGGACGGCGAGCCGGAGGATGCTGCGGTCGAGGGCGGAGGTCACCGCTCGACGCTAGCGGCTGCCGGAGCTCCGGGACCGGCGTACCGTGGGCGGGATGCAGCGCTTCGGGATCGGGCTGGCGGCCGTGGGCCGGCCGGCGTACATCACGGCAGGGCGCGACGACGACCTCGGCCCCGCGGCCGAGCGGAGCGTCGACGCGCTGCGCGAGCGCACGCACCTGCTGCTCGACGCGGCGTGGGACGCCGGCGTCCGCTTCCTCGACGCCGCGCGCTCCTACGGGCGGGCGGAGGAGTTCCTCGGCGGCTGGCTCGCCCGGCATCCGGAGCGGCGGGCGGCGCTCACGATCGAGTCGAAGTGGGGCTACGAGTACGTCGGCGGGTGGGCGATGGATGCGCCGGTGCACGAGCGCAAGGAGCACTCGGTCGCGATGCTCGACCGCCAGTGGCCGCTCACGCTCGACGCGCTCGGCTCGGCGCCCGACTCCTACCTCGTCCACTCGATCACTCCCGAGAGCCCGGCCCTCACCGACCGCCCGCTGCTGGACCGACTGCGCGGCCTCGCCGGCTCCGGAGTGCGCGTCGGCCTCTCCACCAGCGGACCCGAGCAGGCGCGCGTGATCGAGCTCGCCCGCGCGATCCCGGAGTCGCCGTTCAGCGCGGTCCAGAGCACCTGGAACCCGCTCGAGCAGTCCGCGGGCCGGGCGCTCGCCGCCGCGCACGACGACGGCTGGCTGGTGGTGGTCAAGGAGGCCCTCGCCAACGGGAGGCTCGTGGCGCACCCGATCGAGCACGCCGGCGCCGCGCCGGACGCCGTCGCCCTGGGGGCCGTCCTCGCGCAGCCCTGGGCCGACGTCGTGCTGAGCGGCGCGGCGACTCCGGAGCAGCTGCGGGCCAACCTGCGCGCGCAGCCCCGGGAGCACCCGGACCTCCCGGCGCTCGCCGTGGATCCGGCCCGCTACTGGGCCGAGCGCTCCGCTCTCGACTGGACCTGAGAGCACTCGAACGAAGTGAGGCGTGCGCTCCGGCGCCGCACGGGATAGCGTTCCTCTCAGCGCCCCGTCTGCCCTCTCTGCGAGGGCTGGCGCGCGGATCGGCCCTCGTGATATCGCCCGAGGGGATCCGCCCCGGCCCGCCACCCCTCTTCGAGTGCGGGCGAATCGAGCTTCCGATTCTCAGGCGATCCGCAGTTTACGGGCGGGGTGACGGCAGTGCCAGAGGAAGCGGGGAGCGCGGGCTTAACGGGGGGTGACGCATCGGCGGGCTATGCCGGGGAGACCGGACGGCCGTGGTCCGAGGGGTCGATCCGGATGGCGCACTCGAGGAGCTCGGCGCTCCTCCACAGGGCGCGGATCAGCGCGGGCATCTCCGGGAGCGATCGTCACGATCCCGAGCCCTCAGGACTCGGAGCCCCGCCGGACCCGCAGCCGCGTCTCCTCGAGGTCGAGCAGCGACTGGGCGTCGCGGAGGATGCGCTGCGGGTAGGCGCGGCGCGAGCGCGCGTCCAGCAGCGCCTCCCGCTCGGCCGCGACCACGGCGAGGCGCAGCGCCCGGTAGAGGCGGTGCGGAGTGTCCGCGACCGACCGCTCCGTGCCGCGCGAGCGCTCCCAGGCGGCCTCGGAGCGGAGGAACGACGTCTGGCGCACCCGCTCCAGGACGTCCGGAGCGACGCCGTCGGCGCCCTCGACGGCGTCGCCCGGGTGCTCCAGCACCGAGAGGCCCTTCTCGGTGATCTCGTCGAGCAGGCCCGCGAGTGCGCGCTGGTCCTCGGGCACGTCGATCCCGCGGATGCCCAGCGCCCGGATCAGCAGCGGCAGCGTGCTGCCCTGGATCAGCAGGGTCGCGACGGCCACGGTGAAGGCGATCAGCACGAGCTGCGGACGGTACGGGATGTCCTCGGGCAGCGACTGCGCGGCCGCGAGGGTCACCACTCCGCGCATCCCGGACCAGCCGAGCACCAGACCGCCGCGCCAGCCGATGCCGTTGCGGCTGAAGTGCCGGTAGTCGCTGCGCCGCAGCAGGTAGCGCCGCTTCGCCCGGCCGCGCTCCTCCTTCGGCAGCTCCTGCGCCTCGGGCGACTCGAGCAGCTCCTTCTGCTCGCGGGCCCGGCGCTCGGCCCGGCGGGTCTGCCAGCGCTCGCCGAGGAGGACCGGCCCGACCCAGAGGAAGCGCACGACGATCAGCCCGACCACCGCGATCAGGCCGATCCCGACAGCTCCGGGCACGGAGAGGCGCGCGCTGTCGGCGTCGTGGATCAGCGAGCGGATCTCGAGCCCGATCAGCAGGAACACGCCGTTCTCGAGCAGGAACTGCACGGTCCGCCAGTTGATCCGGTCGTTCACCCGCGACTGCGCGGTGAAGGCGCGGGAGGAGGCGTGCCCGGTGTGCAGGCCGGCGACGACCACGGCGAGCACGCCCGAGGCGCCCAGGCCCTCGGCGGGGATGAACGCGACGAAGGGGACGATGAAGGAGAGGACGGTGTTGAGCACCGGGTCCTCGAGCCGCGAGCGGACGAAGACGGTGACGACGCTGGCCACGAACCCGACCACGACGGCCACGACGACCGCGTAGAGGAAGTCGCCGATCGCGGCCCACGGCGTCGCGAGCGTCCCCGCGGCGGCGGCGAGAGCCGAGCGGAGGAGGACCAGCGCGGTCGCGTCGTTGATCAGTCCCTCGCCCTCGAGCAGGGTGAGCAGACGCGGCGGGAGGCCGAGGCGCCGGCCGACCGAGGTCGCGGCGACCGCATCGGGCGGGCTGATGATCGCGCCCACGGCGATCGCCAGGCCCAGCCCGAGCTCGGGGAGGAGGAGGAAGAGGAGCGCGCCGACGCCGGCCGCCGAGATCAGCACCAGCACGACCGACAGGCCGGTGATGGTGGTGAGGTTCCGGCGGAAGTCGATGAACGGGACGCTGAGCGCCGCCGCGTAGAGCAGCGGCGGCAGCACGCCGTCGAGCACCCACTCGTGCGGGACGACCACCTCCGGCACCCCGGGGATGTACGAGAGGCCGACGCCGGCGAGCACGAGGACGATCGGGGCGGCGACGCCGAGGCGCCGCGAGAAGACGGCGACCGCGACGAGGACCGAGACGCCGACGATCGCGGCGATGCCCAGCTCCATCAGCGGAGGCTCTCGAGGGCGCAGAAGGGCATGGTCTCGTCTCCAGGGGGTGGCGGGCGATCGCCCGGGACGAGTCTGCGCCTCTCGGCGGATGCGGGGCAGGGGGTTGCGAGCACCCGGCGTCCCGCGCCGGGGTCAGCCGTCGTCGCGAGCGGCGCGCCGGTCGAGCAGGCGGGCGAGCGCGAGGAGGAGCGCCATGGCGCCGAGCGCGGCGACGGCCAGGGCGAGCGCGGCGCCGGGCTCGAGGGTGATCCCGCGCTCGACGACCTGCGCGCGCAGCACCGGGTCGGCCGAGACGACGAGCAGGCCGATCGAGGCGGCGGCGAGGACGAGTCCGTAGAGGACGGCGCCGACGCGGATCCGCGGGCGAGCCTCACGCTGCTCGCCCTGGGCGCCGCCGCCCTGGCCGGCGCACTGGTCTCGCTCACCGCCTCCGGACCGACGGCCCTCCGCCTCCGAGC